>JBCBSJ010000011.1:0-57884 GCA_039819245.1 Cyanobacteria bacterium J06638_20 | reverse complement strand
TAAGTAGGTGGACACAATTAATCTGAGTATATGTAGGTTGCGGTTGAGGAACGAAACCCAACACTTGCATGGGTTACGCCAAAGCTAACCCATCCTACAAATAATTAAGTCTTCCTACTTAGTGGCATCTTTTTGCCACTACAACGGAAAGCGATACTCAATACCACCTTGGTCAGTGGCTTCGTAGAGGCCATTAAGCTGCACAGCTTTTTCATCCAAATATTTTTGCGACGCTTCCAAAGAGAGTTGCGTTTTGGTTGCAAAGAGGATGGGATTGACTACACCTTTATTTTCCTGAAGCAGCTGTAAGAAGACCTGTTCTAGCGCTTGATCGCCTTGTTTTAGCAGAGTTTTGTGATCTTGGCGCAGGGTCCAAACCAACCATCCCCCGAGTGCTGTAGGCGGTAAGCCAAAGATAATCAATGCCGCGACGGCTCCCTCGCGATTGTCTGATTGTGGGTTCATAGAATCTACAGCTGCCCACATACTGATGGGAATTCCCCACAGCAGTAACAGCCCCGCCATAATTTTCTTGAACCACCTCATAGTTCTTACCTCTATCGCGCCGCTTTTACATCTACACGTCTTTTTCTATTTATTCCCCATGGGCGTTGAATTACGCTCCCAAAAGCAACCCTCGGCATAACCTTGAATACGTCGATCGCGCTCAGCCAAGGCTAAGCGCTTTTCGGCTAAGCAACAGTAATCTTCGTTAATTTCAACCCCTACATAATGGCGTTCCAGTTTTTTGGCGACCACAGCTGTGGTACCAGAGCCAAGGAAAGGATCCAAGATAACATCGCCAGGACGACTGCTCGCCAATATCAGTTTGGCGACTAGCTTCTCCGGTTTCTGTGTGGGGTGGTCTGTATTTTCCGGCATGGACCAAAAGGGCACCGAAATATCGGTCCACAGATTCGAAGGATGCGTCAAGCGAAAGCGCCCCTGCTGCGTATCTTGCCAGTCTTTCGGAGTACCTTTGCGATCGCGGTAAGGGGCAATGACCCGACGCTTGAGTTTTACCGCTTCCAAATTGAAGGTGTAGTGCTCTGATACGGTACAAAACCAAATATCTTCACAGGCATTTTTCCAGTTGGCTTTGGCTCCGCGTCCTTTCTCCCGTTCCCAGGTAATTCGATTCCGCACGGTGAAATGGTCGGCCAACACGGGGTAAATCGCTGTTGATGACTCCCAATCGGTACAGACATAAAGCGATGCTGTCGGTTTTAGCACGCGCTTCAACGGCATTAACCAGGACTCGAACCAGGTTTGATATTCTTCTGGGGAGCGACGGTTAAAGATACTGCCGTTGAATGCCTTACGACGATTGTAGGGAGGGTCTACAATGAGCAAATCAACCGCATGGCTGGGTAGGCAAGCGATCGCAGCTGCACAATCTTGCCAGAGGGTGACATCCAACACCTCTTCTAAAGACACTGGCTGGGACAGCGTTTTTAGCCTGAGACGATAGCGTTGCCGATCCTCCGGCATGAGGGTTAGGGTTCTATTCCGAGGCGCTTTAGATTTCAAGGGCAGCACGGGCACAATACTAAAATCGGCGGAAGTTTCAGGGAATTTGCCTAGGGTCGAACTAGGATGCCCTGTAATCCTAGCCAAGTTTGCTGCTCTTGAATCCCTTCAAATTTGTGACTATTCAGCCCTTTTCGCCCGATCAGTGGTGCGCTATCAATCAGCTAGGTCACCGGGTTGATGATGACCTCCGGCAGATGGAAGTCGGACTAACGATGGGGGGCGAGCCAACCTATATTGCGGCCCAAGATCAGGATTCTTGGCAATGGCGTTATGCTGCGTTGGGAGAAGATAAACGCCGGATAGCAGGCAAGCTTTTGCAATCGCTACAGCAGCGTATCGCCCGATCTGGTAGCTTTTGCCATTATGGTTTAGGCAAACTGTATCCTGGCGAATTGTCTCCCCGTTGGGCTTTGGGCTGCTTTTGGCGATTAGATGGGGAACCTTTGTGGCGTCATCCTAAGCTCCTGGCAAACGACTCCACGACCGATCACAAAACATGGCAAGACGCGAAGACCTTTATGGTTGAGTTGTTGGCCTGTTTAGCGTTACCCTCCGATGCCATCATCACGGCCTACGATTTGGAGGCAACCCTACCAACAGGATTTGTTTTACCGTTTTTAACCGTTCAATATGAAAATCAGCTCACCTGGCAAAGCTGTCGCTGGACAGGCATGCTGGACAGGCTGACATTACTACCAGGGGAAGAGTCCATCGGTATGCGCCTGCCCTGGAGCGATTTACCCACACCCGAGCAACTCATTGCTGAAGCTCAGCCAACGTTTGATGTCGCCCCTATCCGTCCCACTACATCGGTTCCTCTAGCACCCGATAACAGCATTCGTCCGGCACTCACAATACAAGTGTGCCAGGGGATTGTACATATCTTTATGCCGCCGATTCGTTCGGCTCGAAGTTATGCCGATGTGCTAACTGCGATTGAAGCGACTGCCGAGTTTTTGGATTGTCCTGTTGTCATTGAAGGCTATGCGCCCCCTAGTAATCAGGGTATTCAGGGATTTCAAATTACACCTGATCCCGGAGTGCTGGAAGTCAACATCCATCCAGCTGCGACCTGGCCTGATTTAGTGCAGCTACATCAAACCCTAGATGAAGCCGCGATCGCCTGTGGCCTCACTTGCCAAAAACACGCGCTGGATGGTCGGCCTATGGGCACGGGGGGAGGCGCACATATTACTATCGGCGGGGCGACTCCACAAGCAAGTCCTCTCTTCCGACGCCCTGACCTATTGCGGAGCTTCATTACCTATTGGCAACATCATCCGAGTTTGAGTTATGCTTTCGCCGGACAATATATTGGGCCAACGAGTCAAGCGCCGCGAGTCGATGAAGGTCACCACGACAGCTTATACGAGCTGGAACTTGCCTTTCTGACCTTGGCGCGATGTGAGTCCGTTGAACCGGCAGTCATCGATCACCTGTTGACGCCTCTGATGCAGGACGTTACTGGGAACACTCATCGCACCGCACTCTGTATCGATAAGCTTTTTCCTCGCAACAACCCGCGCTTGCAGCTGGGCCTGCTAGAGTTTCGAGGCTTTGAAATGCCGCCTGAAACCGGCTTACGGCTCCTGCAAATGCTATTAATTCGGGCCTGTGTCGCTTGGTTTTGGTACCAGCCATTCACCAAGCCACTCAAACGATGGGACGCAGAATTGCGCGATCGCTGGCTGTTGCCCCATTACCTGATCCAGGATTTTGCGATCGTGCTCGCCGATCTCCGTCGTGCCGGATATGCCTTTGAGGCAGAGTGGTTCACACCTTTTTGGGAACATCGCTTTCCCCGTTATGGACAACTGTCGCTCGATAATCCCTCCCGGATCTTGGAAGTTCATGCCGCTCTTGAACCCTGGCCAGTGCTGGGCGAAGTGACAAGCGGGGGGACAGCGCGTCCCGTGAACAATTCCTTAGAACGGATACAAATCACCTTATCCGGGGCCATTGGTGATTCACCTGAGTTAGAAACTCTGTCAGGTCGATACACGGTGTTGTGCAACGGGCAGCGCTTGCCCATGCGTTCTACGGGTATTACGGGCAAATATGTAGGCGGAGTCCGCTTTCGGGCACGTTCAGTCTTAACGACGGATGACGTCACTCCACCCCATGCCCCGCTGCACTTTCATGTCATTGACACTTGGCAGCAGAAGTTTGTCGGGGGCGCAACGTATCATGTGCAATCACCTACAGGCAAAGACTATGAACACTTGCCAATATCGGTGGAAGAGGGACAGGCTCGCTTAGCTGAACGCTTTGTCTCGATCCGGCGAGGCACCGTTCCTGCGGAACTACCCCCGCTGATTTTGCATCCTGAGGCACCTATGACACTCGATCTGCGACTAGTATTATGACGAGCCTTCAAAGTGGCCAAAAACCGCTGAAAATAGTTCAAGTAGGCCAGTCTTCAGGATAAGGGATGCCGACCCATCCCATTCACTCAAACTGCGTCAGTTCTCAGGATAATTAGCTTATCCTTAACACGCTGGGTGTTTGAATTGTCGTGTACATACCGTGAGGGTTGACAACCAATAATGACGTTGCAGTTTCATCAGGAATGGCAGCGAGTTCAACGTTTGTGTAAGCACACTCAACCGGTGCTGCGATCGCGACTCACGTATACAGCTGGCGCTCTCTTAGCGAGTGTGTTGGTACTCCGGTTGGTGCCACTGGGACTGGGCCAATCAGAGCCTGTCGTACCCATACAGGAAGGACTCTGGCGTACCACTGGGATGGTGCGCCAGTCGGTTGTGGATTTGTATCGGATTCAACGGGCGCAACAGAAGGCTGCAGCCACAGAGACGCCTCCTGTCGCAACGGACGGCACCGAGGCGATAGCCGAGGGGACATCTCAGCCGCATGCAACCACGCAGCCCACAGCTCAAACCGCAACCACAGCCCCACCGGCAAATGAGTCAATCGCGGTTGCCAATAATCCCAATGTGATCGACAACGCCTTGGAAATGCGCGTTGCGATCGCTCGCAATGTGCCGTCGCTCACGGTAGGAACGAACACCCCAGGCTGGGCATTAAATACGGATGGTTCAGCGCACTGTGATATCTCAGCGCAGGGCAGCGTCGTCGCTTATCCTACGGCTCAGGGCATTAATTTTGGCGGGTGCCCATTAGCTGGGGCAATTTGGATAGAGGCGGACAATGGGGGCTTTGTCTACATCGGGAAAAGCTGGTATCGCGGGCGTGTTCTGCTCTTTAACAACGGTGGCAATCTCCTAGCCGTTAATTTTGTGCTATTAGGTGACTACCTGGCCAGTGTCGTTGGCAGCGAGATGTACCACCACTGGCCTCTGGAAGCTTTCAAGGCACAAGCTGTGGCGGCTCGTTCCTACGCTTTGACGCACCATGTCCGTCCTGCCAGCGATTATTTTGATTTAGACAATACGCAGCGATTCCAAGCCTACAAGGGGATTTCCTGGGAAACGGCCAATACCCAAAGAGCCATTGTGGAAACCGCTGGTGAATTCATCAGTTACGACGGTGGTATTGTTGAATCACTTTATGCTGCCTCTGACCAAATTGTGCAAGAGGCCCATGGCGGACAGGGAATGAGTCAGACTGGCGCTAAGGATTACGCGCTGCAAGGCTATGGGTACGATCAGATCCTGGGAGCTTACTATCCGGGAACCAGTCTGGCACGGTTAGTCGTGGAATAAAGGAGGCCCTTAGAACTGGCTCAGCCGGAAGCAATCGCCAAGGGGCAGGGGGCATACGCTATTCTCACTTTGATACTGGACTAAACCCCGTCCACTTCGAGAACTGTAGTTTTATGTCGCTTCTGAAGAACCTCTCCTTGGTAAGGAGAGGAAACAGAAACCTCCATAAGCCTCTCCTTGGCAAGGAGAGGTGCCGCAGGCGGTGAGGTTTTCCGAAACAGAAAACTTTAGGTCTGAACCTAGATAAGGTTTAGCTACTTTCAATCCCAAAGTATTGGCGGACAGCAGCGAGAATTCGGTCTGAAGCCTTGCCATCCCCAAAGGGATTCACCGCCTTAGCCATAGCCTCGTAGGCAGTCGGCTGACTGAGCAATTCAATAGCCGCGTCGCTGATTGCCTCCGATGCAGTGCCCACGAGTTTGGCCGTTCCAGCCGCGATCGCTTCCGGACGCTCAGTGGTTTCTCGCAGCACCAGCACAGGCTTACCTAACCCAGGGGATTCTTCTTGTAAGCCACCGGAATCTGTGAGCAGCAACGTACAGCGTTGTAAAGCACCCACTAATTGACCATAGTCTAAGGGTTCGGTCAGAAAGACACGGGGATGCTCGCCTAGCAATGCCGTCAACGGTTCACGCACGATTGGATTACGGTGTAGAGGCAATAACAGCGCTGTATCCGGGCACTGATCTAAAACGGTCAGAAACCCCTGAGCAATGCTCTCCAAGGGCGGTCCCCAGTTTTCACGACGGTGCACCGTCGCCAGTAGTACTCGGTGCTGCTCCCAAGCTAAGCCTCGAATCGGACATGGAGGATTTTGAGCCGCCACCGTTAGCAACGCATCAATAACCGTGTTGCCCGTCTGATGAACCTGCCCCACAACACCTGACTTAGCCAGATGGGCTACGGCTGTTTCAGTCGGGGCAAAATGAAGCCGCGCAATTTGGGAAATCAACCGTCGATTGGCTTCTTCAGGAAAGGGATTGAGTAAATCATCGGTGCGAAGCCCAGCTTCCACATGGCCTACAGGGATCTGTTGATAAAAAGCCGCGAGCGCTGCCGCAAAAGCTGTTGTGGTGTCCCCCTGGGCAATCACCAATTGAGGCTGCAATCGCTGGAAACATTGTTCTAAGCCTTGCAGGCTCCGACAGGTAATGTCTGTTAGTGTCTGCTTGGGCTGCATGATGTCCAAGTCTTCATCCGCTTGCAGCTTGAACAGATCCATCACCTGAGCCACCATCTCCCGATGTTGCCCGGTGAGAACCACTTGAGTCGCAAATTCGGGTGCCTGTTGAAAGACCTGAATCACAGGCGCTAATTTAATCGCCTCTGGACGAGTTCCCAAGGTAATGCAAACGCGGATAGGCAAAGTAGACATAACTAACCAGCGATCAAACAAGACAGCGATCGCTACCGGGCGGCAGCTTAAGCCTTCTTATCATGGCATGGTGAGTTAATCATTCTCTAAATCATGTCTCCACATCTAACGCTCTAGCTCTCTTTGTCGGTTGAGCGAGTCCTGCTAGAAAAAGACAGTGATGTAAAGGGTTCCTGGCAGAATGAAGTAAACCGGATCAATTTCATCTTCATGCCCCATACCTTAACCCTTACGGTCGAGACCCTGGCAACGCTCGATTTGACACCTGCGACTCAAACCTTAGAACCACTATTGGCTAAGGGAGAGGTGCTTAATACCAACCTCAAGCTCAAATTTGATATCGACTTTCCTCGTGAACCGGGTGACCCCCGTGAACTTTCAGAAATTCCCGAAATCCGGCTCTGGTTCATTCGGTTAGATGCTCAATATCCCTGGTTACCTCTGGTATTAGATTGGGAGGCGGGAGAACTAGGGCGGTATGCTGCCATGCTAGTACCGCATCAGTTCAGCCCCAAGGATGGCATTCGCTACAATCCGGAGGCACTCGAAATCTTTGTCATGAACAAGATTTTCGTCATTACGCGGTGGTTGCAGCAGCAAGGTGTTGACCAATTCACAAGATTAAAATTCATGACACAAATGCTGGGCTACGAAATTGATGATGGCCTCTTTGCTCTCTTGACTCAAGGCACTTAGACCCTAGCTGAAGCCAAAAACTTAAGGTTAGCTCTGCATGTGCCGTGATAACGCAATCTGTAGCCGGGTTGGCTGATGTCCTTGCAAATCAGGTGTTGAAAGTAGGGTGAGGGTTCCTTTCATCGTTTGCAGCATTGTTTTGACAACGCCCATCCGCAGGCTGCTTGAAAGCTTATCCTCTAAATCAAAATCCCCCACAGCGGATAGACCGATAGGTTCTTGCCATGCTTGTGCTGGGCGGTCATCGGTCATGATGATGTGGCACGCTTCTAAAGGCGAATCGGCATCGTAGGTAAGATGAATAATGCCGCGATCGCAACTGTCGATTGCGATTTCCACCAGCATGGTGAGCACGTTACGCAGCCAGGTTGGGTCAGCCCATACCTGAACATCACCATTCGGGAGTTCCACCTGTAGGCGTAAGTTTCGATCCGTTGCTTGTAGATGGGTCATTGCTTTGACCTCTTCAAAGGTATCGGCAACCGAAACAGCTTGTAGAGAGGGAACGACACGCCCTATTTCAATTTTTGAAATCCGAATCAGAAAATCCAGGTACTCCAGCAGCTTAAGTGAGGCGGCTTGGGCTTCGGCAACGAACTCCTGCTCTTCTTGAGGATCGTCACACAGCCCTTCAAGAATCATCTGATGGAGGCTGATAGCTTTGTTGAGTGGTGAACGCAGTTCATGAGCTGTACGAGCCAAGAAGCCTGCCTGAAATTGAGCCATTTCTAAGGCACGGCTGTAGGCTAGCTGGAGCATCAAGTTATTTTGTTGGGGGGAAGGGGCTCCGTTCAAATCTGCCATTGTCCTGCGATCCAGAGGCTTGCGCTCCTCAAGCCTATATCTTGCATCCAATGTTCGGTATGGATGCAATCAAACTATTACAAAAAGAGTACCCTTGACTCGACTGTAGAATACTATCCTGAAGGGTTGTTTTGAAGCCAATTAGGCCAGTGTCTCGGGGCAGTACCCCAAACCCATGACAAATTGATTGCGAAATGCTTCAATCTCTTGTCGGTCCGGTTTACCATGGGAAACCACGGCAACCTGATAGCGACGCATCACATCGACTGGCGACTGCCCTGTTTCAAGTCCCCAAAATGCCATGCGCAGACGAATATTAGGCTCATGGGGAATCCCTAGCTCGTTTAAATAGGCGCGAAAGTCCTCTTCCACAGCTTCATCAGTTGTGTCAGAAAGTCGGATTTTGATCACCCAGCCATCAATCTGATGAATGACAGTCATCCAGGATAGCGACAGCCAAGATGAGCGTAGTGAGTGCTCAACAATCCGCAGTGTGAGGCTGGCATTTGCAAGGTGATAGATGTAATCCATAATGGCCTTCTCTGACGGGTGCTATGTTTCTATTGTGTTTATTAAAAATCGTCTACAACACTGGGAAACTCCCCGGATTACCCTGGGGGTTCTACCCAATTCCCATCAAATCCTATGGGCGACTCTCTCCCCTCTGATCTTCAACTTGCAGCCTATCAATACGAGTTACCACCTGAGCTCATTGCTCAAAATCCAGTGGAGCCTAGAGATCAGGCTCGCTTACTGACGCTTCGTTCGCCGACTACCTGTGCCCATCATCGAGTCTGTGACTTGCCTAGCCTGCTCCAACCAGGTGACCTGTTAGTTCTCAACAATACGAAGGTGTTGCCCGCTCGCTTGTTGGGTTACAAGCCAGAGGGTGCCGCCGTAGAAATCTTGCTGTTGGAGGAGCGATCGCCCCTATGTTGGCTGGCGCTGGTCAAACCAGGACGTCGTTTGAAACCAGGCGCTGTGATTCACTTTGGGGCGAATCCTGATAAGCCGGAGCTAATCGCCCAGGTTATAGCCACAGACGAGGAAACAAAGGGTCGTCTACTGGAGTTTAAGGTTCCTAATGGCGAATCCTTTTATAAGGTGTGCGATCGCTTGGGTCAAATGCCTCTGCCGCCCTACATTACCGAGTCATCGGCTCCTCCAGAGCGATATCAAACTATCTATGCTGAACAGGTCGGAGCCGTTGCCGCCCCTACTGCCGGTTTGCACTTTACGTCAGAGTTGTTTCAGCATCTGCAAGCAGTGGGTATTAGCTGGACGTTTATCACCCTACACGTCGGCGTCGGAACGTTTCGTCCGGTTGAAGCCGAGACAATTACCAACCACCCAATGCATAGTGAATGGATCGATGTATCGGCATCAGTTGTCGATCAAATCCAACAAACAAAGGCCAAAGGTGGGCGCGTGATTGCCGTTGGCACCACTGTGGTTCGAGCTCTGGAAGGGGCTGCCCAAGACAGAATTTTGCAACCGCTACAGGGCAAAACGAATCTCTTCATCTATCCAGGCTATGAGTGGCAAGTGGTCGATGGTCTGATGACCAATTTTCATTTACCCGGAGCGAGTTTGATGATGCTCGTCAGTGCTCTAATTGGTCGCGAGCGCTTATTGTCGGTTTACCAAATGGCCATTCAGGAACGCTACCGCTTTTATTCTTTTGGGGATGCCATGATCATCCTGCCAGAAGCTTGGCCGTAGATGGAGAGACGGTGGCTGTGTCTCGGTTGCGCTCACAGGTGAAGACATCAACCGATACCCACCGGTCAGTGATATTCCACGCTAGTGTAGAAGGCAGTTATTTATTGTCTAAAGCTGTGTCAATGCTGAACTGTGTCAGACCCATCCTGTCAGCTATTTTCTTGGGGCCACTGGTCGGGAGTTTAACAGGCAGCTTAGTTGCCAATGCTGCCCCACCAGAAACAGCGCCTCCGGCCCTGGTGACGGCCATTGCTGAAATTGAGGCAGCCGCCAATGCCCAGGACATGGAACGGGTGATGGCCTTACACAGCAGCAGCTTTGAAAACTCGGATGGATTTTCGCGTGAGCAATATCAGGAAACGCTGAACCAACTATGGACACAGTACACAACCCTGACCTACGACATCGACCTGATCGCCTGGGAAGCAGTGGGTGATGCGGTTGTGGCAGAAACGGTCACCACGGTTCAGGGGCAACAGCAACGGGCTGGCAGAATCTTAGCCTTAACGGCTGAGGTGCGATCGCGTCAGCGCTACGAAGATGGACTGATTGTTTTCCAAGAAATTTTGACTGAAGAATCACGTCTGCAATCAGGGATTACGCCTCCCAGCGTTGATATTAATCTTCCTGAATCCGTTGCCCTAGGGGATCGTTTTGCCTTTGATGCTATTGTGCTGGAACCGTTAGGCGATCGCCTGCTACTAGGGCATGCCTTAAATGAAGGGGTAACCCCAACTGACTTTTTGGTTCCTCGTCCTATCCCATTGCAGGACTTAGCAACGGGAGGGCTGTTCAAAATTGGAACGGCTTCCGCGCAACCTGATCAACGCTGGATTTCAAGCGTGCTCATTCGCGAAGACGGCCTTGTCATCGATACTCGCCGTTTGCGCATAGAAAACTAATCCACCCAAACCATTACCCATATTGGGTCGAGCAACAGACATTGCTCCTTAAACCTTTACTACGTACATATAAGTCCTGAAACTCTGGCTGTACCGGCTTTCCCCTCATCCCCCAACCCCTTCTCCCAGAACGGGCGAAGGGGAGCCGAAAAGCTTTGTCTGGCCTCCCCCTCGCCCAAAAATGTGCGAGGGGGACTGAGGGGGTGAGGGCCGAGATGTGTGTACTTAGTAGCCTTAAACATAGAGGCGATGATCTGAATTTAGTCAAAATACAGATAACCCAAGACAAGGATTTTTAGGTCCTTATCTTGGGGTATCGCAGCTTAAATCAGTTTTGAGACGATAGCGAAAGGCAGAAGGAAAAAGGCAGAAGGCAGAACCGGAAGTCCTGACCTATCAAAGCTTCAGCGATCTATCCCATGCGAACCTAACTGCGGCTTGCTATACCTTGCTAGTTATTCAACCGGTAGCGTTGCATCCACGATTTCTGCTATGGGAGTGGTGGCGTATTCCGGCAGTCCAGAATTTTCCATCAAAACGGCCCAGTCTTCATCGGCTTCAGGACTAGCGTTGTAGTAGCGATCCTCAGCGATGACTTCCGCCACCTCTTGCCAAATTCCTTCTTCCAAGTAGTAGTCAAACTGCTCTTCAGGGGTACCTGTGATATCAGCAACTCGCTCAACCTCACCACCGGAAAAAACAATGACGTCATTATCAGAAATATCGGTACTACAGCTAATGACAACACGCCACCGATAGCTGTTGCCTTCTTCTAAGGCAGGT
Organism: Cyanobacteria bacterium J06638_20; assembly: GCA_039819245.1. Taxonomy (GTDB): domain Bacteria; phylum Cyanobacteriota; class Cyanobacteriia; order Elainellales; family Elainellaceae; genus Vacuolonema. The sequence goes on along the minus strand of JBCBSJ010000011.1, from coordinate 46,386 downwards.
GCTTCGGCGGGCATCCGGATACCGACAATTCCATCTTGACCACTCAAATCAAAGGCTGCCGTGTAAAACTTCGGGTTACGAGTCGCGTCATCAGTTGTTTCCATATGGAGTTGACCATAGGCTTCCGAGGGCAGCGCAGGCACTTTCATAAACAGCGTTGGATGGGCTGAAGCGGTCAAATAAGCAGGTGCCAACTCGCGAGTAGAACCACTTGCAGCTTCCGAGGTATCGATTTTAGGTGATATGCCATAGGCCTTCTCCTCAGGACAGGCACCTCGCGAAAAGCCGCCGCGACGGTAGCGAGAAGAGCGTACTCTAAAGCGAAGATTGCGGTTCCGCAAACGATTCGCCAACAAAACTTCATCTACTGAACCAAACGCAGGCGTTGCTACATTGGGCTGCAATGCTGCATTGACGGCCTCAGCCCCAACCATAGCGGTCACCCCTAAGGAGAGAGCCAACAAATAGAATAAGCGTCTCATAACTAGAATCCTCTTTTTAGACAAGCGTTACCCGAACATTTCTCAGCTATAGCAGGAACGGTTAATATATTGGCCACAAGCAGCCCATCTTTATGGTAGCGATCTGCTTGTGGAGTGTAAGCCCCCGCAAAAAAGTTTGATGCTGAAGTGCGATCGCACGTGCTGAAGCAACTTCTCAACATCTGTGATCAACTAAAGCTACTCAACAAACAGCGTTGCATCCACAATTTCCACAATAGTTGTCGTGGCATATTCTGCTAGCCCTGACGCTCCCATCAGATCAGCCCAGTTCGCATCGGCTTCAGGACTCGCGTTGTTGTAACGCTCCTCAGCGATTAAGGTAGCGACCTCTTGCCAAATGCCTTCATCCCAGTAGTAATCAAATTTTTCTTCCGGTGTCCCGGCAATATCTGCAACTCGCTCGACGACACCGCCCAGAAAGGGAATCGTGCTTAAGTCATCCAGATCTTCGCTACAGCTAATCACAACTTTCCACTTATAGCTTTTGCCTGCCTCTAAAGCCGTTGCCTCAGTTGGCATCCTGACACCGACAATACCTTCCTGACCACTTAAGTCAAAGGCTGCCGTGTAAAGCTTCGGGTTACGAGTCGTGGCATCAGGATTTTCTATTTCGATATGAAGTTGACCATGCGCCTCCGAGGGTAACGCGGGGACTTTCATAAAGAGCGTGGGATGATCTGACGCTGTCAGGTAAGCAGGGGCCGGCTCCTTTTTGAAATCGCCAGAGGCTTCAAAATCGTCCATCTTAGGCGATATCCCATAGGCCTTTTCTTCGGGACAGGATCCTCTAGAAAATCCACCCCGACGGAAGCGGGAAGGGCGCACTCGAAAGCGGAAATTCCCACGATTGCGCAGACGGTTAGCCAGCAAAACTTCATCCATCGCATCAAAGGCAGGCGCTACAGCGCTGGGCTGGAATGCCGCATTGACGGCCTCGGCCCCAATTATCGAGGTCAACCCAATGGCGAAAGCCAACCAATAGAACAGGCGTTTCATAACTAGAATCCTCTTCTGAAAATAAGCGTTACCCGAACCTTTCGCAGCCATCGCAGGAACGTTCAATCTATCGATCCGGAGCAGACTGTCTCGGGAGTAACGACCTGCTTTCTGAGCATCAGCTCTTGCCCAAACATTGAATGCTAAAGCTTATTTGCACGCGATCGCGCAACATGAACCCATCTTTATAAATGGACGATATCCAAGCCATCAACGTTCCAAATGAACAATGAAGGCAATGCACCGTAATTTAGGCTCACTTAGTTACCTCAAGCCTACAGCACAAGATTTCTGCAAAAACAACATGGTTTGCGCAAAAACTTTATCTATGAGTGCTCTTGCGATATTCGGTAGGTGCGATGGCACAGAAGGGGACGATGACTGAGCTCGACCGCTTCAAGGGTCGATGCAGACTCGGCCACCCTAGATGTCGTGACGGCCTGAGTCACATCACTGAGAGTCACCCAGTCATCGGTATCAGAAATTGCAGCACCTAGCACTGCTGTCGGTGTCGCAGGTAGTCCGCCTCGTCCTGCCACTCTAATCTCACTGGATTCATCGTCAGCATCAAACGTACATTGATTTGTCGTTTGATCAGAGGCATCGATAAAGTCAAAGGCTAACTCAGCCAATCCACTATCTGGATCAATCGCGAGGGTATTGACGACAACCGTGCCCTGGACTCCCGCCTCAGAACTGGCCGTAATATCGTTCAAAGGTGTCAGATTGGCCCGCACCTCAAGGCCCAAAATAGCCAGCGCGTCAATACTAATATTGCCTCCAGCACCGGCATCGGCATTGGCAATAATATCGCTGCCTGCGGGGCCGCTAGGTGCATCGGCAAAAATGAAATCCGTCAGAATTTGAATATTACCACCACTGGCATTTCCACTGGCTTGGGCCGAAATCAGACTTTCGTTGCGAAGCCGCAGAATATTATCTGTAGCACTTCCACCTGTCATATCGAGCGTAATCTGAGCCGAATTTTCATCCCCAAGCGTGCCTGTTTCGGCCGTCAGGCGGCCATTGTCGAGCAAAATCGAATCGGCGGTAATATCCAGACCGCCTGCAGCCCCACCACTGCTAACACTGATGCTACCGCCATCCGCAACTGTCAGATCGTTTGTCGCAACTGTCACATTACCCGCCGTGCCATCCTCTGCGGCAGCTTGAATTGAGGATGCTGAGCCTGTCACCGCGATCGCACTTGTCTGGATATCGATATCGCCAGCAATTCCATCCTCTGCACTGGTTGCAATGGCTCCCCCGTTTAGCACTTGAACCCGTTCAGCACTCACTGAAATATTGCCTGCCTCGCCACTATTGGTCGAAGCTGAAATTAGCCCTCCATTCACCGTAAGCTCATTAAGGCTGCCATTATTCAAACCTTGAATATTGAGGTCGTTGCCAGTACCCGAGTTGGTAGCCCCCGAAATTTGCCCCTCATCACTCAAGCTCAAGCTAGGTGTTGCAACTGTAATGGTTCCAGCACCTCCGGCCTCCGTAGCAGCTGCAAAAATCCCGCTGATAAAGGGTTCATCTAGCTGAATGTCGTCTTGCGGTGCAATGACCCGTACTGGATTTCCATCGAGGGTGATGTTGGTAACTTGCAGGCCCGAAGAAACGGCTGCATCGGTGGTGTCTACTACCCCGAAGTCGACCAGGTTGTCGCCATTGTTGAGGGTATTCGTGGGCGCTGTTTGCGCTCCGGTTTCCTCAGAAAACCCAGCAGCAGAAGCTTGAAAATTGCCGCCGTTGAAGGTGGTATCGGCCAAGGTACTGGTTGTGCCATCAATGCTTTGAAAACTGAAATCGTTGAAGCTGCCTGAGGGGGTTGCTTCATCGGTGAGGAAGTTCCAGTCGAAAGCGAAATCGCCATTGGCCAGGGTGATCTGTACGCCAGACCCTTCTGTGGCAGAGGCCGGGTTGTTTAAGCCCTGCACAGCATTGGGATTCAAATTGAGAAAGTCCTCTAATGCAGCAACGGCGACCGCTCCCGTCCCAGAGGAAATGAGGATGTTCTGGAGCTGATTCTGAGCATTCACACTAAATTGCACATCACCGATGGTTCTGACAATGGCCGGACTGCCAAACAAGCTTTGTAAGGATTGTTCAGACCCTGAAATGGTGATTTCTTCCGTGGCATTGATAAGAATATTGCCTGCGGTTGCAGCACCGTCGGAAGATGCCACAATTTGACCGCCACTGGCAAGGGTGAGGCGGTCAACCGTGATATCAATTTCGCCACCCACTTGGCTCGCATCCGTACTCTCAGTCAACGCGTTGATGCGTCCTCGGTTCGCGATCGCGATCGTCTCAGTCGGGTCACCGCCACTCGTTCCCTGGATGGTGATTGCCCCCGGATTTGGTGCCGTTTGGGCTTGAGTTGACGTAAAGGCATCTGGCCCCGAAGACGTAGATAGCTCGCTCACTCGCCCTACCGCATTCATGCCGTCGATCACAATGGACTCAGGAACCACAATGTCAATACTGCCGGGTGCCCCCGTCCCCGTACTCCGAGCTTGAATGACTGACCCTCCCGTAACGGAGAGGTTGGTTGAGCTTACTTCCACATTGCCGCTGTTGCCTGCTCCTGACGTGTCTGAGGAAAGGGTGCTGCTGTTAGCTATGACAATGCTCTCGCCATTCTCAGCGGACACCGAAATAGCACCAGCACCGCCAGCGTTGCCAGCCTGACTAGAGGTCGTTGCCTGAATGTCACTGTTACTAATGATCAGGTCTGCCGTTGTTGGATCACCGTCCCCTAAGGCTGTGACATCAATAGAGCCCGCTGAGCCTCGACCCACGGTACTAGCGTTGACCTCTGCCCCTGCCACAATTTCAACACGCTGGGCTTGGATACTAACGTCACCGCCAGGGCCACCATCCACCGTATTTTCTATCGTGCTATTGGAGAGAGTAACCGTCCCATTCGCTGTTTCTAGCTCGACGACCCCAGAACCAGAGGACGTATTGGGGCTACGGCTGCTGGTTTGAATCACGCTGCCGTCAGTGACTGAAATATTGGCGGCATCCTGTAATCGAATCGCGCCTGCAAAGCCCGTCGCTGTCTCAGAAGCGCTTGACGTCAGCTGTGAGCCCACAACGGAAATGGTGCCTGTGTTGTCAGTCTCAATCTGGATACCGCCGGACTGGGCAGCACTGATCGTGCCGCTTGACAATTGACTGTTAGCGATGTCAACTGAGTCCGTTGCCTGAATGTTTAGCGTACCTGCTTGGAGCGTTGAATTTGTGGTGTTCAGATCAAACTCTGTGCCGAGCTGACTGTCTTGAATGACTACAGTCGCTGGCAGATTCCCAGGGGTCAGTCCCGCATTGGGATCTAAGGTCGAATTTGTATCCACGTCTAGAGCGGCACCAATAAAGATTTCGCCTGAACGGCCAGCGGAGCTAATATCACTCTGGTTTTGTATGGTTACGGTGTCATCGGCATCAATGTAGATCTCGCCGGCCTTACCCAAATCGGCATTACCCCCGTTAATTTCAACGTTGTTCAGGTCAACAGAACCTTGGGTTGACTCAACTTGAATAAAGCTACCTGTCTGGCTGACGCTGTTGCGATTATTGGCCAGAACGCTATTCGTAATGGTCAAGCTATCGGTATTGGGGCCTAGGTCTGCCCCAGAAGCTTGTATTAGGAGGTTGCCACTTAATCCACTGACGGCATCAAAGGTGCCAATATCGGCATTGCTAATGTTGACAGTGGCACCACCGATAACCAAGTTACGACCATTGGTCTGAATGACATCACCCTGGCTCATGTCAAACAGGTTGCCGGCAATGAGGTTAGCCTGACCACCTCCTAAACTTAGACTTAGCGGGTTATTCAAATCTTGAATCAAGAAATTATTATTCGCTTCTAGTGTGAAGCCCGCCGCGTCTGTGAAAAACGTGTTGCCAAAGTACGTGGAGGTTGCTGTTCCTTCAACAAGGGTGGCTGGAACTAAAAGTTCAGTAGGACTGAGCGGAATAAAGACATCAAAGCTAATGGAACATGGAAACAGTGCGCCACAGGGATTAATCGTTTGAGTTTGGATTTCAAAGAGCTGAGACCAGATGGGATCGTTAACCACATCTGTGCTGAGAGGGGTGCTCTCGTCCACAATCGTGAAATTTTGGAAAACACTTGTTCCGGGAGCAAAGGTTGGGGGAGAAGGAACAAAGGGTGAAAGCTCAGTGAAGTTCGCTGCGGTCACATTTGCTTCGAAATCACTGCCCCCGTCGTCGGTGTAGCCAACAATGACGCTTCCACCCGTTACTGGATTATTGGCAGGATCTTCCTCAGCATTGATGCTGGTCGTGGCCGGAACATTGACGGTCGTGGCAAAGTTGTTTTGGGTATCGGTCACCCCGATTAAAACGACACCGCCATCGGTGCCGCCAGAAGCATCAATATTGGTCACCCCTGTCATCACAATATTGTCGCCGAGAATTTGAATAGTGCCCTCAGGAGCTGTGATGTCTGCCCCTTGAATGTTCACAGACGTAGTCGCAGCGGTTCCTAGGGCGATAGTGCCGCCGTCAACCACCTCTAACTCAGCCTGATTGTTGAGAACAACGCTGCCTCCAGTTATGGTGAGGTTGGCCAGTTCGCCGTTGTTACCAGCCCCTACTTCGTCGGTAAATCGGGTGGTGCCCGTACCACTATTGACGGTGAGATTATGGTTGCCGCCATTGCTATTGACGGCATCGGCAAAAGTGATGTTGCCGCCCCCCGTGTTGAAGGTTGTGTCATCACTCACCCTGATGACACCTAGGGCGATGGGTTGACCACTGCTAGCAATCGTTCCGCTAGTGTTGGTTCGGTTCGGGCTATTGTTGTTGTCGGTGTCTAAACCACCTGTGAACGTAATGCTGTCTGTCGTCTGGTTGCCCAGGGTCAGGTTACCGGTATTGCTGAAAGTTGTATTGCCAGCCACCGTGTTGTTGGTTCCAGTAAAGGAGACGTTGTAGTCCTGATTGGTGGTAACCAAGCTCGTGGTCAGGTTGGTATTGCCTTCAAAAGCAACCGTGCCATCCGTATCTTGGATATTGACGGTAGCTGCCGTTACCGCACCTGTGAAGGTTGTGTCGCTGCTGCTATTAATTTGAATAGTCCCTAGTTGACCATTCGCAGTGGTTCCGATCGCACCATCGAAAGAAACCGCTCCCGTTCCGGCAGCGATCGCCAGGTTGTTATTCTCAGTGGCAGTGCTGTTAATCGCAGCAACGTTGATGTCACCATCGTTGCTGTTGAGAGCGGCATTGTCGGTAATCGTTGTCGCACCCAAGTCTATCGGTTGGCCATTGGTTGACACCGTCCCAGCCAGGTTGGTTGGGCTGTTTGTATGAGTCAGCCCTCCGGTGAAGGTAATACTGTCAGTGGTTTGATCGCCTAATGTAACCGTGCCGAGGTTATTGAAGGTAGTATTTCCAGCCACGGTATTGTTGGCCCCGGTGAAGGCCACATTGTAGTTTTGATTTGTAGTGGTTAGCCCCGTTGTCAGGGTAGTGTTACCGGCAAAAGCAGCCGTGCCATTCGTATTTTGAATATTGACGGTGGCAGCCGTTACTGGGCCGTTGAAGGTCGTGCCGTTGCTGCTGTTGATCCGAATGGTGCCCAACGCCCCATTGGTAGCGGTACCAACAGCATCGTTGAAGGTAATGGTTCCGGTTCCGGCTGTGAGGGTGAGGTTGTTGTCTTCATTGGCGGCACTATTGATTTCGCTTTCAATATCGACGGTGACGTTGCCGCCGTTGCTGTTAATCGCGATCGACTCTTCTAAAAGAATGCCATCAGCTGCTTCAAGAATTACTCGCCCATTAACCGTTCCTGTTCCAGCGGTAATGTCACCATTCAGCTCAATGCTACCGCCAGTATCTGCTGTTAATTGAGGATCCCCGGCATCAAAGCCAGAGTCATCCCCCAGGGAACCTGGGGGATTCTCAAGGGTATTGACGCCTGCTCTCAAAATAAGGGCTGCACTACTTTGCAAAATAGCTGCATCCGGGTCACCGGAGCCCACCACAGCAGCACTATTATCGACATCGGTAATGGTGATATTGCCATTGATAATGATGTTGCCTTCGGTCTCTACTTTTAGAGAAATTCCGGTGTAGGCACCAAAGGTAACGTCATCAGTGGCACTGATGATGGGGTCATATACGCTGAGAAATGTTCCCGGATTCCCAGCGGTATCCAGAATTGAGAAGGCTCCACCACTGGCGTAGTGAGCGTCTCCAGAGACAATGCCATCGCTGATTAGGAAAAGATTGCCACCACTCTGAAAGGGTGTCATCTCCAGGTGGTTTAGCGCCAGGATATCAATGTCAGCATTCCCTTGAATGGTGAGATCGCCCCCGGCTGAGGCCAGGAAAGGCGTGGCTTCACTATCGCGAATGCGCACCGTTTGACTGGCTCGAAGAGACAGATCACCTTCCGTGGTCAAGCGGTTTTCTTGCAGCACTAGGTTCTCGCTCGCCACTAGCTCAGCCGACTGAGCATCAATATCACCCTGGATTTGAACATCACCAGCGGTTCCTTGCACCCGCACTGTGCCATTGGGAGCCACCAGTGATCCAGTACTGGTGACGGCCCCAGCGGACAACGTTAGGTTTGTGCCTGCAGTCAAGTCTGCTTCATTCACAAGAGCGGCAGGCGCATCTGACCCGAGTTGCAACCCCAGCGGAATATTAACGGTTACTAAGGGAGCAGCATTGGGATTGGTAGCGCGGAATTCACTACCGTCACTGAAGGTAAAGCGATCGCTCGTACTCGCTAAAAATGCCCCGTCTACATCCAATCGTGCGTTAGGGCCAAAAATGATGCCATTGGGGTTAATCAAAAATAGATTGGCACTGCCGTCTACCCCTAAAAGGCCATCAATACTAGAGGGATTCAGCCCTGTTACCCGGCTCAGGATATTTTCAATACCGACAGGATTTGCAAAATAAACGCGTTGCCCTGTATCGACATTGAAATCAGCAAAGCTATGAAAAAGAGCACTTCCCTGTGTTGCGCCTCCTTGGATCAGGTCAGCAAGATCGCCACCCACATCAACCCCAGGCGTGATCAAAGATGACTCATTGCCTAGCGTATTGTCTGGCAAGAGCTGGGCCTGTACGCCACCTAACATGGGAATGCAGGCTTCACTGAGCAGGACAACACCAGCTAAACCAGGGACAATCAACTGATTACTCCACCGCATATTCATATGTAAAGATCCGGTACTAAAAGAAGGGAAGCAACTGCTGGAGACTCAGGGATTACACTGATTGTCTATTCCAAGCTAACAGAAGATTGACAAGAAGTGCTCTATCATAATAATCAAGTTAATCAACCTTGTTCAGCGCTTCCAAAACACGTTAGATGACACAACCAGGATATTTCTTGATATCGAAATCAACGACCTACATATAGTCAAAGCAGCGACATATGCTTATGTATAATTGCGGAGAAAGTTACATCGCTTCAGCTAACTCCTCAATGGCACGCTTTGCTAAGGGTTGTTCTGGATCGAGGGCTAAGGCTTGCTCTAAAGCAGCCTGCCCGTTCTCCAACTGACCCAATTGAACTTGAATAATCCCAAGGCTGGCCCAAGCAGCAGCATTTTGCTCATCCAGACTAATGGCCCGCTCATAGCTCCCCTGTGCCTCTCCATAGCGCCCTAACGCTACCAATACTGCGCCCCGATTTTGCCAGGCTTGGGATGCCGTCACATCGACACGGATTGCCTGCTCTGCTGCATCCAAAGCTTCATCAAATCGATTTGAAAGCCACAGCACAGCGCTGTAATTCACCCAAGTTTCAGCATCCAGCTCATCCCGATCGAGGGACTCTTTATAGGCTGTTAGAGCACTTTCGTAGGTCGCGATCGCAGATTCGAGTTCCTGAACATCAGCCAGGAGTTGACCTTGACTTTGGAGAATGCGGCCCAAACTAGCGTAAGGACGGGATGCCTCCGGATTCAGCGAAATTGCTTGCTGAGCTGCTCTTGCCGCTCTAACAAAATACGCTTGCCTAGCTTCCAAACTCTCCTGCTGTTGCCCCAAGTACCAGAGAATGACGCTTTGATTGTTCCAGGCTTCGCTGTAGTCGGGACGAATACCGATCGCTCGATTACTGGATGCCAGCGCTTCTTCTAATGCACCTGTACCTGCAAGTGCCTGTGCTTGCTCACTCCAGGCTTGGGCTGGGCCAATCGGCCACCATTGGCCATCCCCCTGAATCGCTTGTTGGCAGCTTGCTAATGCTGTTTCGTACTGTCCCAACTGATTCAGCATCGTACATTGCCCAACGAGCGCTTGCGAAAACTCAGGAGCAATCTCAATCGCGCGTGTGTAGGAGGTCAGTGCTTCGGTGGGCTGGTCAAACTGTTCTAAGACCCAGCCCTGCTGCGTCCACGTATCGGCATTGTTGGGATCCAGAGCAATGGAACGATCATAGGCCGCGATCGCGGCCTCATATTCCCCCTGCCGACTATGGGCTAACCCCTCATAAAACACCGCCAGTCCAGGGTTTTCTTGTCCCCATTCGCTATTGCCAGTCAATGCGTCCTGGCAGGATTGAATCGCCTCAGGGTAACGTTCCAGATTCAGGAGCGCTCGGCATTGATACGTAAGCGTTAGGGAGTCACTGGGCTCCAGTAAAAGCGTACGCTCAAACGCCACCAACGCCAATTCAGTGTCTCCTTGCTCATCCAAGATTTGCCCGCGATAGCGCCATGCCAAAGCTGGGGATTGATTACCCCAATCGCCGTTACGGCGAAGCGCTTCGTTGCATTTGTCCAGGGCCGTTTCATAGTTTTCTAGGGCGTAAAAGGCCATGCACTGATAGGTAAACGCTAGGGAGTTCTCAATGTTGTAAGTGAGCGATAAATCCGCCGAGGCGATCGCTTCTGGGTATTTTTCTAGCTGTAAAAGAATGCCGCTGTGCTCAGCCCAGATGCCCGCATCCTCAGGACGAATTTCAATCGCTTGCTCACAGGCTTGTTGCGCTTCTTCATACTGTCGGGCACTGGCCTGCAACTGACACAGCCGCTCCCAATATTCAAAGTCTTCTAAATCCTCCAAGTTAACCTGGGCAATTGATGTAGCGATGACAGGAATACGACGCTCAGCGGCGATCGCAGCAGCTGTACCTGCATAGGAAAATACTGCGGACACGGTGAGCGCGATCGTAGTGGCTGCACTCAGTTGCCAGCGCGTACACTGGGGACAGCTCAGCCAGATGCGACACCTGTCTGGTAACGGGAGATCAACGACATGCAACCAGCCTTGAAACATGGCACTGTGCTGTTGGGGCTACTTTATGCTGCGCCCATTTTGGCAGCAAATCTGGATGACGTTCAACAATTGAAAGAAACCCGTCAATGTTCAGGCTGCGATTTGCAAAATGCTGACTTGACTACAGTCTATTTACAACAAGCCAATTTAGGCGGTGCTGACCTCTCAGGTGCGAACCTCAATGGGGCTGATTTGCGCGGTGCTTATCTGCTACAGGCTAATCTCCAGGGTGCTGACCTCCGCAATGCGGATCTGCGCGGAGCTAACTTGACCCAGGCTGACCTAAGCCGTGCTCAACTGCGTAATACCCAAATCGATGACACTACCGTCCTGTCAGATAAATGGGCATTAGTTCATACCCTCAACAATCGCGGCACTGACGGCCTTGTACTGACAGAAGTTGATCTGGCAGGTGCTTACTTAAATGAACTTGACCTGACAACCGTTGATCTGTCCGGAACTGATTTATCGGGAGCCACATTAGAAGGCGCAAACTTGCGCGGGAGTAACCTCAACGATAGTAACTTAGCTAATAGCAGTCTCTTTATTGCTAACCTCGCTGATGCCCAGTTGACCAACGTTAACTTGATCGAGGCTGACTTGCGGGCGGTGAACTTCGTCAATGCTGACTTAACCGGCAGTAACTTGACCGATGCAGACCTTGCGATTGCCCGCCTTGAAGGTGCCAACCTAAGTGACGTAGCCCTCAGCGGTAGTCGCTTAGAAGCAGCATTGCTTCCCAATGCCACATTAGAGAACACTGATCTCACTGAGGCCGACCTGTTTTTGTCGGATTTGCAGAACGTTAACCTGATGAGTGCCGTTCTGGATGGTGCCAACCTGACGGGTGCCAACCTAACGAACTCGACTATAAGCCTGGGCAGTTTGCGAGGTGTTGACTTGGCAGGCGTAGCTACGCGCAATGTGGATCTACAGGGAGCTGACCTAAGCCGACAAGATTTTTCTAATGCTGATTTGCGAGGCTCTAACTTAAGTCAGGCAGACCTTCGATTCACTGATTTCAGCAATGCCAATCTGTCTGGCGTTGACCTGAGCAGTGCTGATTTGAGGGGAGCAAACTTGAGTCAAGCCAACCTGACAGAGGCAAATCTCACGGGTGCTGACGTGAGCCGCGCGAACCTGGCAGGGACAAATCTGACAGGGGCAACCTTGAGCGGCCTTACTTTGGAAGCCAATGACTTTTGCGGTGCCATTATGCCCAATGGTCAAGAAAGAATTTGCTAAGCCAGATTGAGATGGTTTGAATGCACATGAGCGCAAACTGCAATATCACACTGTCAGTATCTTTACCTTGATTAGAGAGCAGGATTGTCACATTCGCTGCCTTCAGCAGTTTTCAAACTACCTAATAGCGTAGCAACCACGACACAGGTTCTAATGTCGCTGTTAGCCGTTGCAGTGATACTAATAACAAACGGCAGTTCTTGGGCTGGATCAGTTGCAACCAAACCCTGATAGTCAAAGGAAAACTCATCATCTGCGGTTTGAGTCCCCGCGCCATCAACAGTATAAATATCCAGGTCAATCATGCCTGGTTTGAGGCTATCACTCTCGCCTAACTGGAAAGGCGCACCCCCGACATTAAGAATAGGCACTGTAGCAGTCGGGTCGCTTGGAGAGGGCGGATCGGGGACTTCCTCGGTAACTTGTAGCTGTAGGGTTGTGCGTTCTTGGATAGCGTTCTGCTGAGCACTCCGAATAGCTTGCACCAGGTCAGTTTCGACAGCATTCACCCGCTGCCTATTGAGATAGTTGAGCCAGCTAGGAGCAGCAATGGCAGCCAGAATACCCACCATAATGATGACCACTAAAACTTCTATTAAGGAGAAGCCAGCAGTCTGTTGGGTACGAATGGATTTTAAGGGTTTCATTCTAGTCACCAGTTAGTTGCATGTAATGACATCGCAAGCAGTTATAAGATTGCGCACAGACATAGTCTACTGAGCACCTTTTTCAATCGCCCCTCGCACCAGGACAGCCGCTTCTAATTTTGGGAAACGGCTAGCATCACTTGTTGGTCCACCAGTTGCAGCAAGGTTATCAGGGTTGCCCTGTAGATAAACAAATACGTTTTTATTGGTGCTAACGTCTTCGTCGCGATTCCCATCACCATCTAGGTCGGTGTACAGAATGCAGGTGTAGAAGCTGTCAGTATCAGCGGGTGTTCTTTGATAGTCTGCGGCAGGGTCGGGACAATCGGTTGCGCCAGAATTAAGCGCGATGTCATCCACATAGTCAGTCAACACTTGGGCATTACCGTCGGTGGCTGTAGCTGTGGGCGCCCAACTTTCAAAAGAACTGGGTGGTACCGAGGGATCTTGATAGCCATCCGTTAGCGTTAGCGTTGTGATGTCTTGATAAGTGGGGAGGGTATAACGAATAATGCGTGACGGGCCTTCCCAAATATCAGCTCCACCGTTAGCTTGCAACAAATAGACAACGAGCGTATAAGAACTCTGGCGGACCCTTAAGGTCGTGCATTCATTACTCGCGTCACAGTCAATCCCTGAACCCGCTTGAGTAATATCCACCGGATCTAAGCGCCAAAACGCCACTACGGGTACAGAACCAGCGGGTAGATCGTCCAGCTCATCAGTAACTACAGAAGGCTCAGCATACACAAACACCGCTTCACCCAGATCGCGAGTGACATAGTCCATCGCCCGCTGCATGCTCTGCTGGGTTTGGGTTAGCACCTCTTCGCGACGATTGGCTCTGACCAGTTCCACCACAATAAACAGTAATAGGCTACTGATTAAGGTACCGATAATTACCGCTACCAGCAGTTCCAACAGTGTAAAGCCCCTTTGTTCAAGGCTTTTGCTCTGCTTCATCAAGCGCTTAAGGAAAAACTTGTACGCTGCTCCTGCCATGGATTTTCGGCTCCATTAGAAAGTTTCAAAATTTTATGAACAACCCAAGGGTTTATCAGCGGTCGGATCGGTAAATTCAACGTAGTCGCAGAAAGAATTGCCGGTTTCGCTGGAGTTCACCGTGGTGTATAGCACTGCTAGAGGATTCTGTTCGCGATCGCCCGCGGTGCTAGTAAATCCTAGTGAACCCTCGTCAGTCAGAAGTGTTTCACCGCTGTTGAATGCCGCAATATCATAGACTCGTACGCCCAAACCAAAAGCCTGGAGAAAAGTATCGCCACTGACATCTGTAACTGAGACGTCCTCCTGGGATCGAAAAACTTGAATCGCAAAATCCGCATTGCCATCATTATCCAGATCAATTTCCCGCGCTTGAACCAAGGTGGGAACATCGTTAGTGGTCAAGCCCGTCGGAGCGCCTGCATCCGCAAGCTCGGTGTAAGGCACTGTTGCTAACGCGATCCGGTCATCAGGGATTTGGCCATCGCGCTCCATCTCAAGGCGAATCTGGTCAATCTCGCCCTGTGCTAGCTGTAGTGCTTGCTCCGCCTTCTGACTCTGGACACGGGTAGCCACAGAAACCACCATGGCTGGGGCAATGGTTACCCCGACTACACCCACCACCACAATGGCAATGATGCATTCCAGTAGGGTCAAGCCAGCCTCATTGGAAAGGCCAGTCACCTCTCTGTCCAAAAGGTTGCTGTAAAGCATTTGCGCCAGACGGCGGCGGGTGCGAGTCACAGTCACGGTATCGGCTCCATCAAGGTACGGCTATTAAACAGGCGGACAAGTCTGGTTCGGGAAGATGCGGCCATTACCACCACCGGGAAGGTCACCCTCAGCGCACTTCAAGTTAAGGACGTAGGGATCATCTGCCGGTAGCTCCCGATAGTATTCATTTCGAGGCGTGCCGATAGTGACAAAACGGGCTGCAGCCGGGCCGGGGGGCTGGTACAGCAGGGCTACGTCATAACCCCAGCGTCGAGTCGGCGCGTTGTAGTAATAGATCGGCTCATTAGCTGTCGGGGTATCGCCAGGCTCCCAAGCATCCTGTTCATAAGGCCCCGTAGCACCGGTGGCAAAGTTTAACTGAATGAACGAGCCAGCAATGAACAGGTCAGTACCATTCCAGTTCTCCAAAAAGCGTGGATAGTTGTGCAAACCACCATAGCTTTGCCGTTCTCGCTTTGGCACAATCCCACTCACAAACACCGCGTTGACGTAAGTTTCACTTGCCGATTGCAAGTTATTTCTGTGCTTGGTAGCGTTATTGCTGCCAAAGTTGGTGCCAAAGTCCAACCAATCAAAGTCGGATTCACTAGCAACGAAGTCGAAGAAGGCCTCTGGAGCTGGAGTTGTGTCGTTATTCTCAACATAAAGAGTGCCGTTTCGATCAACCCACACAGGCGAGGGTGCCGTCTGGTCGTTACTATTCATGCCATCTTCTCTAAACCACCGAGGGGCATCAACCGTGTCATCAAAATCGATACGGTTTAGATTCATGTAGGAGGAAGTGCCTCCA
The DNA here is from genome assembly GCA_039819245.1 of Cyanobacteria bacterium J06638_20. Taxonomy (GTDB): domain Bacteria; phylum Cyanobacteriota; class Cyanobacteriia; order Elainellales; family Elainellaceae; genus Vacuolonema. The sequence goes on along the minus strand of JBCBSJ010000011.1, from coordinate 31,183 downwards.
CCCAAACTTCCCGGTGTTGCTTCAGTAAAGGCATCGGAAACAGCCCCATCCTGAAAGTCATTGGACAAAATCGTTAGCGCATCGGTCAAAAGCTCAACTGTACGCCAATGATCGTTATTAAGACTGGCAAAGGATGTGAGATTCAGCTGGTTAGCTAACCGCGAATTGTAGAAGGGTTCGCCATAACCCACCCCACCTGGGCCAGTCACCAACGTCGTAAATTCCTCAATGATGTTAGCGGTAGTGCCGTCTGTGCTGTGGAGATTCAGGTCTCCCTGAACAAAGATACCGTTGTCGCTCACAAAGGTCATACCAGAGACGTGGCTACTGTCACCGCCATTACTGAAGTCGGCAGGATCACCACTCAACGTGCGTATACGGAACCCATAAGGACGACGATCCGGGTCAGCCACAAAGTCAACTGGCTTCAGACTAATACCTCTGTCCGTTAGCGGCGGATCTTGGAAGAGATCATCGCTGCCATCATCCGCTGTCTTAGGCAATACCTGCATCAAGCAGTCAGCATCAGTTTCTAGTTCAAAGCTGCCGCTGACATTGGCAGTGCAATTACTCGAAGCATTCTGAGGACGCACGATTTCATCCTCACGGATGGCATCTTCCCGTGCGCCATAAACGACGCCTTCAGCACCTTCTTCAGAATCAAAGGCAATCCAGTGATCGCTGCCTCCTGGTACCGCTTCACTGATGAGCGCCTCCATATCCATATCCAGCACTCGAATGCTCAACTGTTCGCGTCCATCAGCAATGGCTTTATCCAGGAAGGCCACATCAATACCGTCGTAGCCACCACTGCCATCACCAACTTGAATTCGGAATGCTTCACCATCAGCGTCCGGATCTGTTAGCTCATTGGCTGCATCGCTTGCGGGCAAATTCCAGCTGCCAGGGTTTGTTGCTGATCGGGGTTCGAGGGCAATACTGCTCGGATCAACTACTTCGTAAATATTTGATGTTCCGCTGACATCAGCAACATAAGCATCAGCGATGTATTCCTCGGCTTGTAGCACTGTGTCAGTGGCATCAGGCCCGTTGAAGGCATGAGCAGAACCTTCTGGAAAAATGTAGTAGAGAGCGGGGTAATAGGGCTGATCTCCTGACTGGTTGCCGCACAGCAAAAGAGCAAGCGCTATACGAGCATCGTTGTTGGCGACGCCGAAGTTCTCGAATACATTTGGGTCACAGGCTGTTGTGTAGCTATTTGCCCCTGAGTCAATTGCCTCCGAGCTTGCCAAATCCCATGTGATTCCGCTTGCAGCGCTAAACTCAGCACTTTGATCATAGTTGTTGAGCTGAAAGCCAAATTGCCTATCACGAACAACTCGGATACCCGTCATCAACGCATTGGAAACTTTCTCAATGTCGCTTAACTGTTCAGGCGTTGGGCTTGCAACACCTGCTTCATCTAACCACTCTGTTACAGTGTCAAGCTGGTCTGCTACAGGAAGTCCTCCAGCGGCAATGGCATTGGCCCAGCTAGTTAAGTTAGCCAAAGTCACATCCTGCAAGTTTAGCTCTGACAGACTGGCAGGAGTATCAATCAGCTCTTGAGTTTCAGCAACACTGTTACTCACGTTGTAGGCCAACATCCCGACAGTACAGGCAGCACTATGTAGGCTAGCTTGGTCAGCGAAACTCAACTCCCCATAAGCAACGCTGCTGTCTAAATAATCATCGAAAATACGACGCAGTTTGGAGAAATCGCCCCACATACTGAAATAAGGCGCTGGGTGAATTTCTGCATCTGCCGTTGATGCTGAATCTTGAACAGCCCGAAAAGACGGAGCACCCCCTTCGGGATCACCTGCGAAATAAGCTAAATTACGCAGAGCTTTTCCTAGATCATTACCACTTGCAAATTGCTGCCCCTGGCTACCAGTGAACGCTTCAGGAAATTCGAATTCCCATCCATTGGTGCCATAACCGTTGAGGAAGTCAGTCTTGACCATGGTGGTATCGGAAATCAACCGCTCAAAGGTTCGGCTATTGATAATGGTTTGCTCAGTGCCTGGATGCACTGTTAAGGCTGCGCAGGCAGCAGGAAACTCACCACCCATACTCGAATGGTCGTAGTGATAGACCACCATTCCCTGCACTGCTGCAAGATTGTCGCGGAGAGACTTGCGCTGACGATATTGATGATCACCACCGTAATCATCGTTACCGACCAAGGCATCAGCATCTTCGTTCGGCGGGTATAGGGGATCTACCGGCGAAGCACTCAGTCCGGTTGGGTCATAGTTCCAGCCATTGGCATTCCCTAGCTCTAATCGCTGGCCCACAATGACACGTAATCCAGCATTAACAGACTGTCGCTCCCAGTAACCGTCCAGACCTAACTCATCATTCGTAAGCCCGTCTAATCCTGTAATGTCATCACCAATGACAACCGAACTAGCTTGGTTGGCAATGTCGTACTCAGGAGTGCTGGCGTCGTAGCGAGGTTTTGGTCCCCAGCGATCGTCCGCACGATAAAAGTCGTCGACAAAAGGCTTCGAGGTGGAATCGTTAAAGATACGTCGTTCGGTGACAAAGTTTTGTGCTTCCCAGTCAGCATCGCGACTCCAAGAGGAAGGATCAATATGCTCCTCCTCATCTTGAGTAAAGAGCGCCAAGGGATTCATCGCAACGTCTAAGGGCTCACCACCATCAACAGAATCATTTTGATTTCTGATGGCCTGGGTGAGGAGTGGGGTGTTACCGGCACCATCCCATATGTGTACCCTAACTCGCTGGTCATTCAGGTATTCGTTATCTCGAGTGTTGCCTCGAATTGCCTGTCCTTGGAAATCACCACCAGTAGGATCGACAGTACCGTCACCGTCGTTATCAAACTGCCCTAGTGTAATTTCAGAAGCCTGTTGGCTGTACAGACAGGAGTTTTGGGAACTCACCATGTGGATGTTCAGCCGACCGCCACTGAAGCCATCGGTATGCAGCACCACATTGCCATCGGTGTGCATGGCCCCGTTCCAGTCAAACTGACCACCGGGAAATATTTCTAAGTCATAGCGGAACCAGGCACCCCATTTGTTAGCCCGGTCAGCGATGCGCGATTGCTGGAATTCCAGCGTTTCAACAGTGCTGTTGAAGTCATTAGCATTAGCAACAAAGGCCGTTACCTGGAAGTTCTTTTGCAGGGATGAATTATTCCCGCCACCCACAACTTGCCAGCCACCTTCTGCAACGGCACCGGGACATTGTGCCGACGCCTGTGTCGTAGCTAGTGGCCCTGTGCGGGTAACAAGGGCTCTGGCCTTGTTGCGAGCAGCTTCGCTGCTTAACAATATTCCTGTCTTAGTCTGACCATTGACGGTCTCAGAATCCAGAGGGGCTTCTAACGGTGGCAGAAAGTTAGAGTCGTAGCCGGATATCGTATCGTCAATATCCAGTGCCTCATCATCGACCAGAATTGAGTAAGCGACAATTTCATCATCTTCAACTTCACCGTCCTGATCGATATCAGCCAGGTAGTACCAAGCATTGTCCAGAACGCCATCCTCATTGATATCGACGCGCGTTTCATCCGGCAACGTGTAGGGGTCGTCGTTGCTGCCAGCCAGCGGCAATACCCGCCCGGTGTAGCCAACAAAATTATCACTCCCGTGTTTGACGGACATCAAGTCGGCTAGGACATCGCTGTTGGGAAGACCACTGGGAAAGCGCGGATCCTCTTCAAACAGGAACGCAATTTTGGCGCGGGCGCGATCTACTGCTGGCGTTGCCGCGTTCAAAATCACTTGCTGTTCCCGCTGGGCAATGACCTGCTCACTGCGGCTGAAGGTACGGTAAGTCAATGCGGCTGTGGTCAGCATGACCATCAGCACCAGCATCGCCGTCACAGGAAATACAAATCCTGCTTCTGCGGTGCGTCGTCTTTGGAAGCGAGACAACGCACGAAATAGCCACTGCATAAACTGCTTCAGTAGCACCCCCGGCAGCTTTTGGCGACGGCCCAGACGACGACGAGAAGACATACCAGTCCACCTATATAGCAAGTCTATAAAACAATGAGAATCAAAACATCTCAACACTCTGGCAGGCCTATGGTAGCGAACCAGAGATTAAAAACACCTGAGTAACTCGCGCTTACGATTTCCTGTAGAAGCAGTTAAACCGCGAAAACACTTCGCTTACGGATTAACTACTGTCGGCCCCGATGAAATTAGGCAAACGTTTACAAAAACAGATATTTTGCAAAGTGCCTTTCAGGTAAATAGGCTACCCATCCGTTTTAGCAAAACGATCAGTCGTCGTGTGTTTTTTGCAAGACTGCACCTGAGACCATTGGCTCACTTAGCTTGCGGCTCAGCCTGCACTGGCCACAGCGGTTGCATTATGTTGATGCAAATACCTTACGATCGCGATATTCAGCCATCCAATCAAACCCGATGCATGCCGAGGAAGCCCTTGCACTGTTGGATCAACTCCTGCCGGTTACGCTAAGTAACCTTCAGGAAACTGTGTTTTGCCAAGTGTGGGAGGGCAAAACCTACGCGGCAATCGCTGCAACCTACAACTATGAGCACAGTTATATCCGTGATGTGGGGTTTCGGCTCTGGCAAATGTTGTCTGAGGCGTTGGGCCAAAAAGTATCCAAAAGCAACATCAAAGCTGTGGTGGGACGTCGGGCACGGGCTCAAGTAGCGACGGTCATGACTCCGCCACCGTTACCCTTGTCCACACCAGTAGAACTAGACTTGGAGTTTCCCAATGGGCCTGTGCCTTTGAACTCGCGGCTCTACATTGAGCGTCCCCCCGTTGAGTCAAAAACCTTTACGGAAGTCTTGAAACCAGGCAGCTTGATTCGGCTCAAAGGCCCTCGCCAGATGGGAAAAACCTCGTTGCTACGACGCATTTTGCAACACGCTAAGGCCCACGAACTGCAAGTGTTGACTCTGAGCCTACACCGGGCCGACCAAACTGTTTTTGAGGATCTGGATCGCTTGCTGCGATGGTTCTGCGCCAACATCAGTTATCAGCTGGGTATCCCCGCTCAGCTCGATGAATATTGGAATGCTGATATCGGTAGCAAAGTCAGCTGCACCATTTATCTCGAAGAATATTTGCTACCCCAGCTAGCGTCGCCCCTTGTCATTGCTCTAGATGAAGTGAATGAATTGTTCCAATTCGCGCCAATATCGGCCGAGTTTTTACCCCTGCTGCGTTCTTGGTATGAAGATGCGAAGGAAATTGCTATATGGCAGCAGGTGCGCTGGATTCTAGCCCATGCAACCGATATTTATGTGCCGCTTCAGCTCCAGCAGTCGCCTTTTAACGTTGGGCTCGCGATCGCCCTACCAGAGTTCTCACTCACGCAAATTCAAGATTTGGCTCAGAAACACGGATTGAGCGAGTTTGCTGGCGACCAGGGAATTCAGCGCTTGGTTCCTCTCCTAAACATGATTAGTTGCCGCCCTGGGCTAGTGCGTCTGGCTTTGTACTACTTGAGTCAAGGGCTGACGGATGTTAACCAGCTAATGGCGGAAGCCCACACACAATCAGGCATTTATAGTGATCATCTGCGCCACTTGCTGGCAGCTATTCATCCCTACACGGAGCTGAAATCAGCGTTAGTGGACATTATCCAGAGTGATACGCCTGTAGAACTGTCACCGATTACCGCCTATCGCCTGGAAAGTATGGGCCTCATTAAATTAGAGGGCAACTTAGCGACCATAAGCTGTGGCCTTTATCAACAGTTCTTCGCTCAATATCTGAATTAGCCAAGATACTAAGGTTGGAAGGGGCGTCAAGGAATCAGCAAGGCAGCACTGAGAAATATCACGCAAATTCGCGTACTTATAGGGTTGACAAATAGAGGATTTTCGCTAAATTCGTGCTATCGTCAGGGGCTGATAGCTGGTCAAGCAGCCTGTTTCAGGAGAACTGGGCAGTTGCTGTTTGGCATATCATTAGAGCCTTGACGGTATCGGTTGACTTTAATTCCCTTAGTAGATGCGATACGCCTGTTCTATGATCAGGTAATAGCATGGCTGAGTCTTGCAGGAATAGCTATCCGGGTTTCGTGTGTTTTAACTGCTCTAGGTTCGTTTCAATTGGCGTTCTCCCACCCTAATGGTCAATGTAGCAACTTCCACATCGGCGCAAACCTCAACGAAAGCCCTAGCCGCAGCAGGGCAGTTTCGCGCGATCGCGCTATGGCTGAATACCCCCCTGATTCCCCAGGGCATTTATGTACAGGTAATGCCGGATAAGCGACCGGGATGTTTGCGGCTAGTTGTAGAAGTTGAGCGTCCGCCAGCAGCGGAGCGGCTGGCTCGCTACCTTTGCCATCTGGTTTGGCAGCTTAATTCGCCTTTGATTGAAGGCATTCATTTGCTCGCCCGCCAAGTGGGTGAATCTAGCACGCTCTGGGAGCGACGCGTTCGCATCATGACGCCAGCTCTCAAAGCACAGTTAGCCCAGAAGCGATCGTCACAGACAACGATTTCGCCCACTATTCATCAAGCGCGTAAAGCACGCCAACCTCATCTTCTGCAAGAGCAGGTGAAAACGCTGCGGGCTTTGATGCTCACAGGTTCAGCGGTTGCGGCCTTTGTGTTTGGCTGTTTTGCCGATGTGCTGCTGTCGCGGCCATCAGAGCCGACCTTGCCATTGCAACAGCGACAGACGTCTCAAACCGAAACTGAGTCGGAGCAACCGTGGACTCAGATATCTTCACCCGACCCAGACGCTGGAACCGTTTGGGCCCATCACCGACCGACTACGAGCAGCACAGCTGAGTGGGAAGCTACCTCAGCATCCTATGTTATTGGAGCGCGGCGCGATCGCCCGAATGTCGTTAATGGTGCGTTAGAGCCCGTTGGCGTGATTCAGCATGGGCGTTTAAGTAACCCGGCCCATGACACCGTGACACTGGTTTTCGGGGGCGATGTCACGTTAGATGATTTGCCTTACAGCAGCTACGAGACGGATGAGGAATTGCTGGCAGGCGTCGCCGTTTATCAGCAGGCCGATGTGGCCATGGTGAATTTAGATTCGCCGTTAGCGACGGCAGCGACGTCGCTGGAAGAAGAGATGCTCAATCGTCATCGACCCGAGGCGATTGAACTGCTCAAGGCTGGGGGGGTTGATATTGTTAACTTGACCAGTGACGAAGTTCTGGCGTTTGGGGAGCAGGGCTTAACAGAAACTCTGGAAACCCTTGATCGAACAGGCATTTATCGCGTGGGAGCCGGGCGCAGTGAACGGGAAGCACGCCGCCCCGAAGTCCTGGATGTGAAGGGGCAGCGCATTGCCTATCTCAGCTATGACCGCGCCGGCGATCGCCCTGCCTATGATGCTGTCGGTGGTACGAATACACCGACTCAGCAGGAAATTATTGATGATATTCAGGCCATTCGCGATGAAGTGGACTGGCTAGTGGTCAATTACCGCTGGACGGAAGCCATTCCAGAAAAACCCGCTGAATTCCAAACCAATCTGGCGCGCATGGCGATTGACCAGGGGGCAGATCTGGTCATTGGGCATCATCCGACTCAACTACAAGGGGCTGAGATTTATAAAGGTCGTCCGATTGCCTATTCCCTAGGGGATTTCGTTTTTGGCAAGGCTCCGCAAGCAGCGACGACAGAGTCGGCTGTACTCCAGGTGGCTTTACGCGATCGCCAGATGAAGGTTGACCTCATTCCCGTTCAAGTAACAGATGGACAGCCCCAGCAGGTCAGCCAAACAGAGGCCGATACCATTTTGGCAAAGGTTCAGACTGCCTCGCAGGACTTTACGACGCCAATGCCAACCTCGATTGTGTTGGACGTCCGACCAACCCCATTGTCGGAACCGACCTCCGCAGAGGCGGATCAGCCCTTTTTAGACACCAACGAGCCATCGGTCGAACCGATACCTGCGGTGGAAGCAGAGCCGCTACCAGAGACTACTGGGGAAACTACCGACCCATTCCACACTCTGCCCGAGGGGCCACAATTGAATGTGCCTCTGGATGCGGAGGATGAACTGGACATTGAGATTGAGCCTATTCCTGATGAGTTGTTGGAAAATTGGGGACCGAAGACGGGAAGCCAGAGCTTGTCTGATTCAGAATCAACGGTACCTTACAATTTGCAGCCACACTTGAACCCCATGCCGCAGTCAATAACCCCTCCTCCAGCGGCAGGGATGTCACCAACCATCATTCCGCCACAGCCTGCGGATGAGCTAGAAATGCCCTCTCCAACCGTGTCTGAAGAGGCTGCAGTGCCGTCTGAAGCTCAGTCAGAATCAGCACCAGCGGAGCATACCATCTCGCCCCACAGTGAGCCATTGGTCGGCCCACTGGGAGCACGGCCCACCGATGGTATTGATCGCGATCAAGCAGTCCCTGCGGCCAATCCCATGTCAAAATTCGCTGCTCCCAAATTGGCGCTCCAACAACAGCTTGGAATGCCTCAAACCCAGGTATTTAAACCTCTTAGCCAGTTAAAGCCACACTTAAATGAGTTCTCTGTTATTGATGTCCAGAAGCAGGTTGCGTTGTCTAGGGGCTGTCATCATTTAGAGCCTGAATCCTCATGCTGAAAGCGGTTCAGCCCCTAGCTAGTTTTACGAAGCGGGCGCGGCAATGCTTATACCGAAAGGCTTCCGAGTTTAATTGATGACGCGCCCTAGCACAACAGTGGAGCAAGAAGGGGCTGTAGCTGATTGATGAATCGCTTTGGCAATCGCTGTAGGAGATCGTCAAGCTTTTGGGAAGTGATTGCATACAATTCTTGATGCAAATTCCGAATTTAATCGCAATGGTTTGGCTAAATTAAGCTACGCTTTGAGCGCAATTGTTTGCTCATTCTGCCGTGGATGATGATTTTTACCAAAACGTCACTCAACACGGCCGTTTGTGTACCCATCAAATTCCCCATACTGGTGTTGCTAAAAGCATCCTATGAATGTCCCTTTGAACTCTGACGCCACACTTTATTCTGGTTCTGAAACAGCCGCTTCAGGATCGAGTGCAGGTTACTCCCCGGCTGTACCGATTTCGGTTTACCGTGAACTGGCCATGGAACTTAAGGTGACTCAGCAAACGGCAGACACCTTGAAGCGACAGAATCAGCAACTAATACGGCAAAATCAACTACTACGAGGCGAAATTCAGCGCTTTGTACAGTCGGCACAGCAGCTAGGTCACTTCGCAGGCGTGATGCCCCAAGAAGCGACTGCGGCTCAGCCAGAGCCCCCTCTCAAAGCCGCGCAGCCAGACCCAGGCACGCCCCCTAACGGGTCTCCGCAACCAGATATCTTTAGTGCTGAGGTGACTGCACCGGTAGAGGCCGCCATTGTGCCTCAGGAACCGGAGCGGCAGCGCGATCGCCCCAAGTCACCCGTACTTGAGAGACCCAAGCAGCGCTTGTTTGCAGAGCAACCTGAAAGGTTCCGTCCGTTTAGCAGTGGCGGCATCCGCGCCGATATCAACACCCTGTGGCTGGTAACCACCATTTTGTTAGTGATTGTCACAGCCTTTGGCGCTGGCTTCCTAATTATGCGACCTCTGTTAAAACGCTAAAGCAATCGCTGTGTAAAGCTTTGAGTTCTGCTTCGCGATTATTATCACGGACAAAGTGTGCCTCAAGATACAGTATTCAGCATATAGCCCCGATAGACATAGGGCTGCACTGCTTCACTGCGGTGAAACTACGGAGGTAAGCAACTAATGAAAAAAATTGAAGCAATCATCCGCCCTTTCAAGCTGGATGAGGTCAAAATTGCTTTAGTAAACGCCGGAATTGTGGGGATGACGGTTTCTGAAGTACGGGGATTTGGTCGCCAAAAGGGACAAACAGAGCGCTATCGTGGCTCTGAATATACCGTTGAGTTTCTGCAAAAGCTTAAGCTGGAAATCGTGGTTGACGATGACCAAGTAGATATGGTCACGGAAAAAATTATTGCTGCGGCCCGGACGGGCGAAATCGGTGACGGGAAGATTTTTGTGTCACCCGTGGCCGAAATTGTTCGGATTCGGACTGGCGAGAAAAATACTGAAGCCGTTTAAGCTGCTTGGTTGTCAGTTTGACTTACCGTTGCACCCCTAGCTTGAAGACTCAAGCTAGGGGTTTATAATCAACCCCTGATCTCGTTGCTAGCTGTAGATTGTATGGCTTCTATCCCTAACGATGATGCAATTAGCCAGCGTTTGGGCCAGTATGGACGCTTTGGGGTACATCTAGGTCTGGAGCGTATTCAACGCTTACTCGCTGCTCTCGGAAGTCCCCATGAGCGTGTGCCCATCCTGCATGTGGCCGGGACGAACGGCAAGGGGTCTGTCTGCGCTTACCTATCGTCGGTGCTGACCCAGGCAGGGTATCGGGTGGGGCGCTACACCTCGCCCCATCTCGTGAGCTGGTGTGAACGGATCTGTCTGGATGAGCAGCCGATCGCCCCCACAGATTTAGAACAGGTTTTAACGCAAGTAGAAGCAGCGATCGCCTCTGATAGGGAAACGCCGACACAATTTGAAGTCTTTACAGCAGCGGCCTGGCTCTACTTCGCCCAGCAGTCGGTTGATATTGCCGTCGTTGAGGTAGGTCTTGGTGGGCGGTTGGATGCCACGAATGTCGTGGATCAGCCCTTGGTCAGCGTTATTACCTCCATCGGGCGGGATCATTGGCAACAACTGGGGCCAACGTTAGCTGATATTGCTGGGGAAAAAGCTGGCATCTTGAAACCACAGTGTCCAGCGGTGATTGGCCCCCTCCCGCCAGAGGCGGAAACTGTGGTGCTTGATCGCGCTGCTGCCCAGAACTGTCCTATCATGCGTCCGCAGCCTGCCCAAACCACACCTAATGGCCAGGCCCTTTATCGCGCCCTATCGTCTGACCAGGCCGATTTCACCTACACGCTGCCCTTTGCTGGCGATCATCAGTTGACCAACTCTGCGATCGCGATCGCAACCCTCCAGGCTCTACGTGAGCAAGGCTGGCAGATCGTCGACGCTGCGATTCAATCGGGTATCGCTCAGGCTACTTGGCCAGGCCGATTGCAATGGCTCACCTGGCAAGCACCGGATGGTCAAGCTTACCCCTGGCTGATCGATGGTGCCCACAATACCCCTGCCGCCAAGGTTCTACGTGAGTATGTGGATGCCATTACCCAACCCAACATTTCCCCCCTCAATGCTCGTCTCATCCAGCACCTCGATCGCGCTAAACTCCAGCAAGGCTCAGTGACCTGGCTCATGGGAATGCTGACCACCAAAGACCACGCTGATGTTTTCAAGGAATTACTGCGACCGGGCGATCGCCTCCACCTGGTACCCGTCCCTGATCATTCCTCTATGCCCCCAACAGACTTGCAGCAAATTGCTCTGACGGTGTGTCCTGACCTTGCCAGTTGCGAAACCTACAACAGCCTGGCTGATGGATTGCAGGGGGCTGTAGCAGATGCGTCTGGTCTACAAGTTCTCTGCGGCTCGCTGTACTTAATTGGTCATTTCTTTGCCGTGGAACGCGATCGGGTTATAACTTAGGCAAGTTCTAGGATTTGATCTTTACCAGGCGATCGCAGCACATCACCAAGTTTTCAGAACTTGAGAAAATCCTTCGAGGGGATTGGAGAAGTTAAGTCCCCACATCGGGGGTTTTGGGGGCATCCTTCAAGGTTGGGTACAAAGATTTCCGCAAGCCATCAACACCCACAAGTTGGAACTAAACTGACTCAGGATCGATCCCCAACTCCTTCAACTTATCCGCCAATCGATCTGCCCGCGACTTTTCCAACTCTGCTCGAGCTGTCGCCTGAGCAACGCGCTCCTCTGGGGTACTCAACCGTTGCCCCGTCTCGTCATACCAATACAGCCACTCACGCTCCCGACCCAGATAGGTGCCTCGTTCTCGCCCCAATCCCAAGCCAATCTTGGGCAACCACACTGGATTGCCAGTCAGATGCTCATACTCCCCCTCCACGAGTTGATACACCTCGAACGGTTGGCGCTTACGACGGGGGATGCCGTCGGGTAAATAGACAACGTAATAGTCAATCCCCAGTTCTGCGTACAGCTTTTTCTTGCGCTCGTACTCGCCACCGTAGGTCTTAGACACCACTTCCAGCGCTAGGGTCGGCGCGATATTATCCTCTTCCCACAGCACATAGCTGAGGCGTCCCCTTTCACCAATAAAACGTTCTACACCTAAGCTTAAGAATCCATCCGGTACCACCGCAGGCACGCTGGGGTCAAAATAAATCCCCATATCTACCCCGAAAAACCAATCCTCCCGCTCTGACCAAATCAGGGCCAAAATCGCTTCGAGTAAATTGGGGATCAGATTCTGTAACTCATTATCCACGGGGGTATCGTCCGAGTCGGGTAACTCAGCAGAGGAGGGTAAACAGTGCCTCGGGTCAAACTGTAGAACCATTGTGATTACAAGGCAGATCAAGTGTCCTAATTTTAACGATAAATTCCCAGTGGCCTGTCAATCTTAAAATGAGGCATTAGGTCAGCCTAAAGAAGGAAAGGGAGCAGGCGAACCACTACTACACAATCACCCACCACAACCCCATCGTCAGCCCCAAAATACACATATGCTGCGGCACCATCCACCGCAGCGGACACCGGGCAATCTTCTGCGTCAAAACGATTGAGAGCAATGCCCCTGTCACCAACACCGTCCCCTGAAGAAACGCGATCACCGCAGGATGCGCCACGATTATCGGCCAATGTATCCCCGTTAGCCCGATTGTCGCTGCACTCACCGGCAGCACTCGTCCCGCCTCTGTTAAACCGAGGTGAAGATAGTGCGCCAGCGTCCCCATTAGCACCAACGGCAAGTACCCATAGGCCAGTTCCGTAAAGGAACGAGAGGCACAGGATTGACGTAGCTTTTGCACCTGAATCAGCACTATATGGCCCACAAGCGGCAGACAAGCTGGGAGACTCAGGAGCAAGACTGCCAGCGCTCCATGAACCCAGAAGTTTTCCAGACTCCAGCCCAGCCCTAGTACCGCTATCACCTCCGGTAAACGATGGAGAAACACAGCATCCAGGAGCAGTAGGAGCAACGCTACTTCATAGGGACGGGGCGTGTGGGTCGTCCACAGTTCAATACCCGGTGGTCGCAGGTTCACCTCTACTGAGCGGTGGGGACAGGCTTTCAGACAGGTCATGCACAGCACGCAATCCCGGTTATCCTCCAACTGCGCCGGGTGGGAATAGAGCGGACAGCCATCGGTTTCTTGACCTTCCCCTTTAGCAGGGCCACCCTTATAGCACTGGTAGGTCGTGCATTCAGCGGAGCACGTCCCCTGTTGAGCACGGAGTTCTGTGATTGCTAGCTTGGCAAACAGACCGTTCATGCCCCCAATGGGACACAAATAGCGACACCAAAAACGCCGTTCAAAAATCTGGGAAAAAATGACCGCCCCGGCGGTGATCAGCAACAGTAGACAAGCTGAAAGGTACGCGGTGTTTTCCAAATTCCATAACTCTTCCCATAGAAGAATGAGCGCGAATAGGCCAAACAGAAACCAGCCGCCCCAGCGTTCGGCCTCCTGACGCGGCCAGCGTTTGAGCTGGCGGGGAAACACCTTGAGTGAGAGGGCTTGTAGTGCTTCACCATAAATCATGAAGGGACACACCGCACACCAAGCCCGTCCCACCAAAGGAAACGCCAACAGAATTACCGGCCACCACCAGGCCCAGAAAAGATTGAGGGCAATGTTGCGATCGCGGGTCTGCGGCCCTACGAACAGCGTGATGATCACCAGCGCAAACACCGTCAATGTCAAACCATAGTTGAGGCGATCGGGCCACCAGGGACTTCGCAGGAACTGACGTAGATTGGGATAGGTATTCAGAAGATTGAGGCGGAAGCGCTTTTGCTTACTCTGGGAAGGCCAAAGGATTTCCTCCGTCAGCATGGTCCCCGGCACCGCTTGGGAAAGGGCTCGGGATACGAGACTTTCTAATTCCCGCAGGTTATTAGGAAAGTCATAGGCTTGCAGCCGTCGAATGGCCTCTGGCGTTACCGGGATTTTGCGCAATCCCCGCGCCCGCGTAATGAGACTAATGTAGTAGGCCACATAGTCTTCAATATCGGCTTTGCGTACCCGCAGTGGCGGCACCTTAATTTGACGTTCTACAGCGGTAGTCAAGGTAGCGATGGGACGCTCCGCCAGCAGAATAAAGCGTGCCGAGGATCGGCGCTCTGGGCTTGTCTCAATTGTGTCTCGATTGACGGGATGGTAAGTGCGCTGCGTCAGAAGCTGAGCGATCGCGGGTACCAATACTTCTGGCAGTTCCTCCACATTATTCAGAATCAGCGTTCCCTCACCCAGAGCCTCCAATAAGCCAGGCTTGCCACCCTCCCGACCAAACAAGTCTGCACCGCTGACCTGCAAACTGGTACAGTCCAACTTGATAATCGGTTGCCGCCGATAATCCGACCCATAGTGAATCAAAGCCGCAAGATTATCTTTTTCCAGCCCCGGTTCCCCAAAAATGAGCACCACACCGCATTGATTAAACGCCTCCCGCACCTGCTGCCGCAACCGCTGCGCATAGCGACTGCGACCGATAATGCCCCGCCGGGCTCGGGTTACCAGATAGGGGCGCAAAATCGCCTGTCTTTCCTGTTCATAGGCCAATAGCGACGTCATTTGCCGTAATTCAGCGGCAATCTGCTGCGAGAAGACCTGAAGGATGTCAGGATGATCCGCCATTAGCGCTTCAAACTTGACAGCTGGAACAAAGCCCAAGCGACAATCACTCAGGGTCAGAATCGTTTTTGCCACCGGTTCACCCATCAGGAGCGATCGCAAATTCAGCACCGCCCCTGGCAAAAAACTCGTCGGATTACTGGCCCCTGGTTTATGCTCTAGCCGTCCGGTTTCTAGAATGAACAACCCTTCTGGCGGCGTATCGGCAATCACCACCTCCTGATGAGGCGACACCCGGCGCGTTTCCCACTGCTCCGCCAAAGCCACCAGCGTTCCTTCATCCAAGCCACTCAGCGCCGATCGCTCCTGCAACCAAACCACGCGATCGCTTACTGTCGTCATCCCCATCAGCCCATCCCCCGCACTACCCTAAAGCCATCGACTTCAGGCACCGCCCACCCATGATAGATCCCACCAGCCTTTGGGTTCCGTTAGCGTTACTCGGTTTAATTGCCCTCGCCGCTGTTTATTTCGCGCGAGTGTAGTGGGAGGAGGAAAAGCGTCAGGAGCCATATTCCGAACTCCGAACTCCGAATTCCGAACTCCGAACTCCGAACTCCGAACTCCGAATTCTATTCTCCACCCATCCACTCCCCTTCTCCCCACATCCCGACTTCAGCGGTAAGCTTAATCTGAGCGACAGCGAGGAGGCGCGCGGTGAGATTAATTTTGGTGGGTGGCCCTGGCGCGGGGAAGGGAACTCAGGCAAAACTGCTACAGGCGTCCCTCAACATTCCCTGGATTTCTACTGGGGACTTGCTGCACCGAGCCATTGAAGCCCGAACCCCACTCGGACAGAAGGTGCAGCCTATTGTGGAGAAAGGTGAACTTGTGGATGACGCCACCATGATTGAGCTGGTGCGCGATCGCCTCCAGCAACCGGACACGGGTAATGGCTGGCTGTTAGACGGCTATCCTCGCACGGCCTTTCAAGCGGAAGAACTGGATTTCATGTTGGACGATATCCAGCAGCAGGTGGATTGGACCATTTGGCTGGACGTACCGAAGGAAATTTTGATGGAGCGATCTTTGGGGCGATCGCGTGCCGATGACAACCCCGAAGCCCTTCAGCGTCGGATTGAACTACTCTATGAACGCACCATCCCAATTCTGGATTACTACGGCTACCGCAAGCGCCTTCTCAAAGTCGATGGTAATCAATCACCAGAAGCAGTAGAAACCGCTATTCGCACAAAACTGGATTCTTAGACAAGCTTTTCACCTGACTAAGCAAGTGCCCCAGACCACAGCGGATCCGAGCGCTAGGGCGCGTCATCAATTAAACTCGAAAGCCTTGCGGTATAAGCATTGCCGCGCCCGCTTGGTAAAACTAGCTAGGGGCTGAACCGCTCTCAGCATGAGGATTCAGGCTCTAAATGATGACAGCCCCTAGGGCTCAGTTGCTTGTATTCCTCAGGCCGTAATGCTTAAAAAAACAGATGATTTGAGGAGCGAGTCTGATTTGATGACTTGTACTTAGCGACTGGTTTTGACCAAGTGGCCATCATCCAAGATGGATTGAATGACATCACCAATGACGCGGCGTAACATCCGTTGGTTACCACTCCGGTCAATGGTGACCGTCATGACATAGCGCTCGTCGTCAATCTTCACTGCCAACGAACTGCCAATGACTTTGGAATTTTGTCCCGTCTTCTCACCAATCCAAGCAATCCGCTTATTTTTGACCTGTTTCACTGCTAGATAACCAAAATCCCAGTCATATTGTCCCACCAAGGCATCTAGGATTTCCTCATCGCCTGGATTGGTGAAGGTATATACCTGTCGCATCATTTCAGTGACTTCATTGGTGGTCATCACGTTTCTGCCGACGGAGCGATTGCGAGTTGGTGCGGTGCGATCGCCAATTAGCTTGGTGCGAATTTTGGTTTGGTCATAGCCCAATTCCTGGAGGGTATTGTCCATATACTCCCAACCCAGGTAGTCAACGAGCTGATTCGTAGCGATGTTATTACTTTCCTTGATCATCCGCACCATCACTTCTCGGAGCGGATACTCATGCTTGACGTAAATCTTGGCTCCATTGGCATTTTCAGTCCAGTTGTGGGGGTCAATGTAGGTTGACTCATCCAGATCCAGGCCTTCGTTCATCACCTTATGCATCAACACAACGGCCACTGGTAGCTTGATGAGGCTCGCAGGGCTGGCGGGCGGCGTGTCCCCTTTATAATCACGGCATTCACCGGAGAGGTGACAAATTGAGATACGGATAGCCTGAGGGCGACCCGTTTCTTCCGCAATTGCCGCTAAAAAGGCCGACTGTAGTCGATCAATCTCTTCGGCCACTGGGGTCAGAATGGCCGTGTAATCGGCTGTCTTCGTTTCCGCTAAGTCAGCAAATATAGAATCCTCGGGAATCTGAGCCAGCTGTTCCAGGGCAGCTTCCCAGAGAAACTCTTGCTGTTCCAGCTCAGCGAGGGTCTCTTCGCCATCCTCACGCCCCGCATCCCGAACGGCAATACCCTGGATGGCTAGCTCCTTAGCACGCTTGAAATTAGCACCCGCAACGGCTTCTGCTTCCATACGCTGGCGTGATTGGCGCGTTTCACTTAAAAGGGTGAAATAGGGAGCCAGATCGCCCATACTTTGCACAATGTCAGACGTCGATTCTTCGCTCTCCCCTGGTGCAGTCCGCTCTTCTAACTCAGTGCGGACAGGCAAGCGGTCAAGGGTAGGTCTAGTATTAGCGGTCTCTTGCTCAGGGGAACCCAGAGGCCGCCACTTCGGAGTAGTGGAAAGCAAGGTTAAACTGCCTGAGGCGATCGCAACTAAAAAGCCTGAGGCGAACCCAAGCCCAAATATTAAGGAATATCCGGTACGCAGAGTGGCGTGCTTCCTAAAACTCTCCCCAATCACCTTAGTCCAGCCCTCAAGGTTGTTATAACGCTAAGTTAAATTATCCCGCTTTGGGGAACAGACGATGTCCGGTTGAATACCAAATTTTTTCCTTTGATGCCACTAACCGTCAAAATTGCTGTTGCCGATGGCGAAAATAAACCGACTAGATACCACCAAATGCTAACGCTGCCAGCGTCCCAGGATCATTCCCAACAAACGGCTGCTGCGCTGCTGAAATAGCAAGCAATTGACCCTAAATTTAAGATTAGCCGGTTGGCAGCGCTCTCCTTTCCTATACTGGTACCTTGGTAATGATTTCAGCGCATTTGGGCGCACCACTCCACTCTGCTTGAACGCAGGCTCAGTATTACTTCAGAGGCAAGTTATGTCGTTGATCCGCGAGTTGCATCGCCAGCTTATTGAAAAAGAGCGATCGGCTGTCGAAATCATCCAGGACTACCTGGATCGGATAAATGCTCTGGAACCAACGCTACAGAGTTTCCTAACGGTGACAGCTGAACAGGCGATCGCCCAAGCCCAAGCTGTGGATCAACAAATTGCTGCGGGTGAAGATATTGGCTTACTCACAGGCGTTCCCATAGCGCTCAAGGATAACCTGTGTACCCGAGGTATTCGCACCACCTGCGCCTCCAAAGTGTTGGCCACTTTTGTGCCGCCCTATGAATCAACCGCGACCCACCGACTATCTACAGCCGGGGCCATTTGTCTGGGCAAAACGAACCTGGATGAGTTTGCCATGGGCAGCTCTACCGAGAACTCGGCCTATCAAGTCACCGGTAATCCTTGGGAGCCCAAATGTGTGCCCGGCGGTTCTTCCGGGGGGTCAGCAGCAGCAGTGGCAGCGGGGGAATCGCCAGTAGCATTGGGATCGGATACCGGCGGTTCCATTCGTCAGCCCGCTTCCTTTTGCGGTGTGGTCGGTCTGAAGCCCACCTACGGCCTTGTCTCACGCTACGGTCTAGTAGCCTACGCTTCTTCCCTGGATCAAATCGGCCCTCTAACCCGCACGGTGGAAGATGCCGCGATTGTATTAGGGGCGATCGCGGGGCATGATCCGCGCGACTCCACGAGCCTCAATATTGAAATTCCTGACTACACGCAAAATCTGAAGCCGGGTCTGGATTGTAAGGGTCGCACCATTGGCATCATCCAGGAAACCTTTGGTGAAGGTCTGGATCCGGTTGTGGATCAGGCGGTTAAGGCGGCGATCGCTCACTTTGAGACCCTTGGTGCGAAAGTCAAAACCCTCTCCTGCCCGCGCTTCCGCTACGGCGTACCGACCTATTACATCATTGCCCCCTCAGAAGCCTCCTCCAACCTGGCTCGGTACGATGGTGTGAAATATGGCATGCGATCGGAGAATACGAATCTGATGTCTATGTACACCAAAACACGGGCAGCGGGCTTTGGGGCAGAAGTCAAACGTCGCATCATGATCGGCACCTACGCGCTATCAGCGGGATATTACGATGCCTACTACCTCAAAGCACAGAAAGTTCGGACGCTGATCAAGCAAGATTTTGAAGCGGCCTTTGAAGATGTCGATGTGTTGCTATGTCCCACTGCACCAACCACCGCCTTTGCTGCGGGTGAAAAGGTCGATGACCCACTCAGCATGTATCTCTCTGACCTGATGACGATTCCCGTCAATCTAGCAGGCCTCCCCGGCATCAGTATCCCCTGTGGGTTTGATGCTGCTGGACTCCCTATTGGCCTCCAGCTCATTGGTAATGTTCTACAAGAGCAGACGCTGTTTGAGGTGGCTTATGCTTATGAGCAATCAACCGACTGGCATCAGCAGTCCCCGAAGTTGAACTAGCTAAGGCACCAACAACACTTTCTCAGCTAAACATTGTGTCGCCGACCGATCAGCCAGTAGCTTTCCATTAAGCCTCGACCTTTCACGGTGATGGTGCCCCGAGGCTCAAATAAGAAGCGATTCTTGAGGCGTTCATACACCTCGGGGGCTACCTGAATGCGTCCAGGGGCTCCCGTCGTTTCCATGCGACTGGCAATGTTTACCGTATCCCCCCACAGGTCATAGGCAAACTTCCGCATGCCAATAACGCCAGCGATGACGGGGCCAGTGTTGATGCCAATGCGAAGTCGGAAAGGCTGGCCGTCGGGACGGAAGACATTTTCCATCGCCTGCTGCATGTCCAGTGCCATTAAGGCAACGGAATCCGGATGATCGGGTCGAGCACTGGGTAAGCCACCTGCCACCATGTAGGCATCACCAATGGTTTTGATTTTTTCGATGCCATGATGTTCTGCTAAGCGATCAAATGTAGAGAAAACATCGTTCAAGAGATCGACCAGCTGCTTAGGACTCATTTGCCCCGAGGCTGCGGTGAAATCAACCAAGTCGGCAAACATCACAGTCACATCATCAAAGCTTTCGGCAATGGTGCGGATGCCGGACTTTAAACGCGTAGCAATTTGGTAAGGCAGGATGTTGACCAATAAGCGATCGGCTTGCTTGCGCTGGAGACGCAACTCCATTTCCATGCGGCGACGCTCAGTAATGTCATGCACAATGCCCTCGTAGTACAGAAAGCTTCCATCATGATCACGAACCGTGCGAATGGTTTCACTAATCCAAATCTTGCTACCGTCTTTGCAGTAAACCTCTGACTCGGAGTCAACAATCTTTTCAAACTTCTTCAGGTAAACCAGTAGTTCATCCCGTCGCCGTGGCTGTACATACACCTGCTCACCAATGTCAGTGACAGCCTGCTTTAAATCTTCAGGAGAATCGTAGCCATAAATATGGGCTAGAGACGGATTAACGCTTAGATAATGGCCGTCCTCGGTGCATTGAAAAATGCCTTCGGTCGCATTCTCAAAAATCCGGCGGTATTTTTCCTTCGTCTGGCGCAGAGTATTCTCAACTTGTTTGCGCTCGCGCACTTCTTCTAGGAGCATCGAATTCTGCTGGCTCATCTGTTGACGCCGCCGATATATCCGAATTTGATGCTCAATTCGAGCAATAACCTCCTCACGTTGTAAGGGCAGGTTAAGGTAGTCGCTAGCGCCAGCTGCAAAAGCATCGCTAATTTGTTCTGGCTTCGGCTCTCCCACCATGATGATGGGGATGTTACGAGTCAGTCGATTTTGCTGGAAAGTCTGACACAGGTTATAGCTGTCTTGATGTGTTAGAGGAACACCAATCAACGCCAAATCAATGACATTTTCTCTAAAATAGGGATGTTGAGGATTGAGGGGCTCCTCGGCAAACTTAAGCGTATAGTCATGTTCACCTAAAAAATCCGCCAAGGCTTGGACAACCGAGTCGTCAGCATGCAAAATGAGCACGGTATGATCCCCAGCCCTTTCTGCATACAAATCGCGTGACTCGGTTTGACTTTTCAAGGCTGATTATTCCCTATACATTCCGATCAACACTACTTAACGATTGAGCAAAGGCGATGCCAGTCTTGATGAAGCATCGCTGAGTCAAGAGGCCCGCATTTCTACCCTGTTCAGGCGATAGACTTTACCTCTTACAGGGCAGAATGACGTAATCCTGGAAATTCATTTTTATCTGGCACGATTTTTCCCCTTGCATTGACAGCCAAGTGAGGAGGACATCCTATCGAATGTAGTGTCATCTCGGCCAGCAACATTGAAGCCGCCCAAAGCTACACGATAAATGCCCTAGCATCAGCCCAGGTCAGCCATCTGAGCGATTCCAGACCTCCCAAGCAGAGAGGCGCATTACCGCTGATGACAGCCCTTTTGGGGCTCTATTCACCATAGAGCCTGCACATTAGTATGACCGACATAACTGACAACAGCCAAAAATCGCTGAGGATTGTCAAGGTTTACGGGAATCTTGACAATCCTCAGCGATTAAGGGTTCATTCGCCTGCTTCTTGCCAAGCGATCGCTACTCGTCTAAGCCATTAGCTGCTTGCTGATTAACATAGGCTTGAATGGCATCAGCCGTAATTTGCGACATCGGTCGTCCTTCCTGCTCAGCGGCTTGCCTGAGCAATTCATAGGTATCCCCATAGATGCCGATACGATGACGCTGATCCTTTTTCTTGGCTTTGTAAGTAGCGGGGTCATATATCGCTGTAAACTGCCGCAGAGCATCAAAACCAACGCGATCGCAAAAGTCCCCAAAACTTTCACTGGCACGTCGCTGATCGCGAAAAGCCACAAATAAAGGCTCTAAACCAGTCTCTAGCTCATCCACCTTCAGGCGCTCGACATAGGGACGCGCTAGCCGCGTTTGGCTGGGGGAACCCCCGAGCCAAATTTGGTAACTCTCCGGAGCACTGCCCACAAATCCAAGTTCCGCCATGTACGGACGCGCACAGCCATTGGGACAGCCCGTCATGCGCACCACGAAATGCTCATCCGGTAGGCCCAGCTTGGTAAGCAGAGCTCGGACACGCCCCAAAATATCGGGAATGACGCGTTCGGATTCAGTAATCGCTAAGCCACAGGTCGGCAGTGCCGGACAGGCCATGGCGTAGCGTACTAGCGGGTCGATGGCATCAGGGGCCAGAATGCCGTCACGGGTGAGGATGGCTTGAATCGCGTCTTTGTCTTCAGACGCAATTTCGTACAGCACGACACTTTGATTCCCCGTAATCCGCATTGGGACTCGGAAACGCTGAACGATTTCATGGAGTGCCGTTTTGAGCTTGAGGGTGCCATTGTCGTAGATGCGGCCATTGTCAACATTGACTCCGACAAACCACTTGCCATCCCCTTGCTCATACCAGCCCAGGTAATCTTCAAACTTCCAGGCAGGCAAAGGTTTGTAGGGTTCCAGGGGTTTACCCAGATAGCCCTCTAGCTGAGTGCGAAACTTTTCGACGCCCCAGTCCTGGAGGAGATATTTCATCCGCGCATGACGACGATTGAAGCGATCGCCGTAATCCCGCTGAGTCGCGACAATGGCCTTCACTAAATCGTAGACATCAGCTTTATCGACATAGCCAATCGCATCAGCTACGCGGGCAAAGGTCTCTTCTTTATTGTGGGTGCGGCCCATGCCGCCACCCGCCAAGACATTAAACCCTTCCAATTCCCCAGCCTTGTCCGTAATGACAACCAGGGTCACATCCTGGGTGTAGGCGTCAATCGAGTTATCGCCAGGCACCGTGACAGCCACCTTAAACTTCCGGGGCATGTAGTAGGTGCCGTAAATCGGTTCCACACTGTCATGGAAAATGGTGCCGTTGCCATTACGCTGACGAGCCGCCACGACATCGGGATGCTCCTCAACCGTGATGGCTTTTTCGTCATCGAGCCAGATTTCGTAGTATGCCTCAGTTTGAGGACGCAGCAGATCCGCAATATTGTCGGCGTATTGCCTGGCCAGCACATACTCAGGCTTATCCTTAAACGGCGCAGGCGGTGCCATGACATTACGGTTGAGGTCACCACACGCCCCCAAGGTTGAGCCTAGACTCTGAATGATGGCTGCTACCGTTGCCTTCAGGTCTTTTTTGAGGATCCCGTGGAGCTGAATGCCCTGTCGGGTAGTTGCGCGTAAGTTCCCGTAACCATAGCGATCGCTCAGATCATTCAACGTGAGATACAGCTCGGGTGGAATAAAGCCTCCCGGATTGCGTGTCCGCAGCATCATCCGGTAATCCTTATCTTGCCCTTTCACGCGATTATCACGGTTATCCTGCTGATAGGAGCCGTGAAATTTCAGAATTTGAACTGCGTTATCGGAAAAGTGATTCGTATCTTCTAAAAGTTCGCTAGCCAGCGGTTCTCGAAGGAAGTTACTGCGCTCCTTAAGGCCTTCGAGCTTGGAAACTTTTTTATCAGAAGCTGCGGCAGCAACCTGATCGGGCCGCATTGGGGTCTGAACCATAGGACGCTTGCGAGGGAAGTGAGCAGTAGACAGCAATGAGGATGGGCGACATTCAAAGACAGTTTAGTCATTGAAGCCCGGACAGCTAGGACATAGAGCTCCTAGCACCCAGACATCATGATTGACCGTCTTGCCCGAATGGAGCAGCAACGGTCATACGTCAAACACTGCATCCATTTTCCATAGATTGTACGGTAACTCGGTCGGGATTGCGGTGAATCCCTGGAAAATTAACACTGGATCCTCATTTCATAGTCCAGTTTCACACGAAATTGCCGTCAACGTTTCTGGGCGTACAAACACCGTCACAGCATTCGTAATGAGCTAAAGCCCATTGCTGCGACGGTAGAGGGTTTTTTACTTTGAAAATATACTCGCCATAATCGGCCAAGTCATCAAGGCCTAGCGTGGTCAGGAAAACTTCAGCGAGTAGCCACAGAGTTACTTTGAAAACGGCGGATTGCATAGAGAAAATGTGGAGCGATAAGCGCTGTAGACAGAGTTCTGAGTTCCCACAGCAACGGTATGGGAAGGCATTGAGCCAGGACTAAACATCCGCTCATGTATAAATGTAAATAATGAAGGACATAACGTAAAGCTATATGAACCCGGTAAGTTTAGGTATTACCGTGCCTTTGTTGACGGATAAGTCTCCTTCCCTGGCAAGATGAGTTGCCCTAGGGCTGGATTGGCCCCCAGCGGGGTAATCTAAGTTCCGCTAACTGAGGCTTGTCGATTGCACGCTTACCTAAGCTTTAGCGCGATCGCCCTAACCGTTTTAGAATGCAGCCAATTCTCAAGTTCATAAGGGTAGGCGGGATGGGTCAGCGTAAACCAGCACGGCGACGGCTGCTTCAGGGGCTCGGGGCGATCGCGGCCTTGAGTCCCCTCATGCAGCTTCAAACCAAAGCTCAAGCTCAAACCCCACGCCTCGAACCAGCCACTATTGTCAGACCGCCACGACTCCAAGCACAGGATACGGTGGGCATTGTGAGCCCTGCAGGAGCCACTTTCCGGCAAGAAGACTTGAATATCGTCATGGATGCCGTGCGCGGACTGGGCTTAATCCCTCGCCCTGCCCCCCATGTTCTGGCGCGATATGGCTACCTGGCCGGTCGCGATCGCGACCGCGCTGCTGACATCAATCAATTTTTTGCCGATCCGATGGTTCGCGCGCTGCTGCCGTTGCGTGGGGACTGGGGCTGTGCGCGCATCTTGCCCTATCTGGACTACGACTTGATTCGTCAAAACCCCAAAATCATAGTTGGCTTTAGTGACCTTACCGCCCTCTTGCTCGGCATTACCGCCCAAACGGGCTTAGTCACCTTTCATGGTCCTAACGGACTCACCGCTTGGCGACCCGACCAAACCGTACCCTTTCAACAAATTCTGTTTGATGGACAGACACTGACCTATGAAAATCGCCCTGCCCCCGAGGACAGCGATCGCCTCATGCAAGTCAAGTTTCGTGTCCATACGATTACTCCCGGTCGAGCGCAGGGGCGTCTCTATGGCGGCAACCTATCAGTGCTCTCTGGGATTGTGGGTTCCCCTTATGTGCCAGACCTTACGGGAGCTATTCTATTCGTCGAAGATGTGGGAGAACCGATTTATCGAATTGACCGCATGCTGACTCAGCTAAAGCTAGCAGGTGTTTTAGAGCAGCTAGCAGGCTTTGTTTTTGGTCAATGTACGAATTGTGGGCCATCCGGAGGATACGGCACTTTAACACTGGAAGAAGTTTTGCAAGACCATATTGCGCCTCTGGGAATTCCGGCCTGGGCCAATGCCGCCATTGGTCACGTAGAACCCATCTTGACGCTGCCCATGGGGGTAGATGTGGCGATTGATGCGACCTTAGGACAGATCAAGATGACGACTCCCGCTGTAGACTAAGCATCTTTTCTAGGGAAAGAACCCCGGCTTCTAGAAAAAGCTGACGTTGTTCACAGCAACCTCTGGATTAGAAACCAGAGGTTAGGCACGGTCAATACGATGTCGTAACTGTGACAAAGTATTCAACACTGACCGGAGCTGCGATCGTTGCTGTTCAGCTGAGAGCGTTTCATGCGCCACAATTTGCTGCATATCATCGCGGACGACATCAATTGCTAAGAGAAGCTGTTCGCGATCGTGGGAAGCTAGCTGGAATGTTTTTGCTGGCTCGGTTTCTGCCTGGCAAGTATCAGCCTTTGCAGAGGATGGTTCTAACATCTGTGTTGTCGAAGTGGATGGCTCAGCAGGGGAAGATGTAAGTTGCTGGAGGGTCTGTTGTAAATTTTCAATCACTCCGTACATTTCCATGGGGTCAAACACTCGTAGCACACTCGTTTGAGTTACGATGCCCAACCCACGTCCCCAATTCCATGAAACGACTAACCGTCCAACCCGTCGCTTCTGCATTTCCCGATGCGCGACTGACAAAGAGTCATTGGGACTCAGAAGAAATAGCGGACTGCTCATCACCATCGCTGCTGGAGTGCTCCCAAAGTCAATCCCTAAAAACTGGAACTGCACAATATCCCGTTCGGTCACAATGCCCACCGGCTGATTCACGTCTTCGTCGTCGCGTTGGGTAATTACCACACAGCTCACCTGGTGGGTAACCATCTGCTGTGTCAGCAACTGGATGCTAGCGGTGAGCGGTGCTTGCACGACGTCCTTGGTCATCACATCAGCAACGCGACGAAAGTGCAGGAGATTGGCTGGACGCAGCACTCGACGAATACTCTCGTGGGAAATCACCCCCACCAACTTGTCTTGCCCATCGACGATGGGTACGTGACGAATGCGGTAACGCCGAAACAGAAAGAGCGCCGCAAAAATATCTTGGACGGCTTGCTCTGACAGTGTAATAACCGGATGTACCATGACTTCACTGACAGGTCGTGCCCAAACATCGGTAACGGAATCAGCTATCTGAGAGGTCAGACGCACAACATCACGCTCAGTTACAATCCCTAGAATGCGTCCGGCTTCAGTAACAAGCACACAACTAGCGTGTACGAGTGGCCCTTCAGAGTAGTCTGCCTCGTTCTGTGACAACCCACAGACAGTCTGGTGCCGCTGACTAATGAGTGCGATCACTTCCCTCATAGGCGCTTCCGGCGAAATAATCAGCGGATTGCGCTGAATCACATCCTCTAGACTAGGAACCCACGCAAGAGACCTATCAAATGACATAAGGGAAATGGTGGAATCGGGCTTCTAACAAATTCAGCCAAACGCTACTCATAGCGGAACACAAGACAGGTCTTGTATGAGGAATGTGAAGTTTTCTCGAGGCCAAGAAAAGCCACTAAAGTCATCGCAATTTTCAAGAGGGATGTTACACTTGAGCTTAATTGGTAAACCTTCCTGTTTAGGTTTCGGGCACTTTTGGTTGTTCAGCCTCGGTTATCCGGAGCTTAAAAAAACTGGTTGGCATCTTTAGGGTGCTGGTGGTTTAACACCTTGAGTCCTAGGCGCTTTCCCATAGAGGCGATCTAACACTCGCTTCACCGAAATACGCTGCCAGGATTGTCCTCGTTTAGTGGAGTACCCTTTTTGGTTTAACCAGTCGGCGATCTTCTGTAGTGACTTACCAGACTTATGGTGGCGGCGAATGAGCTCAACGATTTCACATTCTGTCGGATCATCAACTAATTCGCCGTTGACCGACTTCTGGCCAAAGGCCGGTGAGCCATAGCCAGCATAGCCACCCGTTTTGGCTTTCGCCTGCCGACCTTGCTCAAGTCTTGCCCAAACTTCGTGATGTTGAAGATTTTCAGCAGTCATTGGAGTAATCAACTGTCATCCCTGTCTGCAAGTTTATCAATCCTGTGTTCCCTGTAGATGCAACTTATCCTTTTAGGTCCTCCTGGCACAGACACAGGCAGGCAAGCCGCAATCCTCTCGAAGCATTGGCAAGTTCCTCATATTTCCGTAGGCAATCTCCTCCGAATTGAGGTCGCCAAGTATACACTTCTTGGCGTTCAAGCTTATACCTACATGCAGGTGGGAGATTTAGTCCCTGATGAAATAGTTCTAGAAGTAGTATCGCAGAGACTTGAGCAACAAGACATCAAAAAAAGTTGGGTTTTGGATGGCTTTCCACGCAATCTGACACAAGCTTATGCACTACAACAATGGTTGAATTTTGCCAGGCAATCCCAGCCAACGGTTATTTGTTTTGAGGCGACTGTTCCCTCTTCAAGACAGACCAGTTTAATCAAAGAGAGGCTAAGCTCCCCCCTGGAAGCAGACATCTTTCATCGTCGCTGGGAAGTTTACCAGCAGGAAACAATGCCGTTGATTTCGCTTTATCGGCAACGAAGACAGTTAATATTTATTGATAGAGCACTGACAATTCAAAATTTGATTTCAACTTTAGAGTCAATTTCTTGTCAACTCACCTCATAAAGGCAGTTGCCTGTCATTTTTATAGTTGCTTCAATTCAGGAATTTGGCCGACTGCTTTGGCGAAAGCTGAGAGCAATCTGTATGGGTACCTTTACCTGTTACAGTAATCTAAATGTTGCGTTTTTATATGGCAGCGTTAGAGTCAGCTTTGTGTCATCAGTATTGTTGGCAAAACACTGCTAATGGAATTGATAAAGTTCTGGCAAGCAGAAAAGCTGTTTCAGTTTCAATTGCCAATCCTGACTAATTTGGAGATATCTGTGATGAGTGCTACGCCGTTTGTTCAAGACAAAGCTGAATTTGATTCTCTATTAGCTGAAGCAACTTTACTGGTGGTTGACTGTACTGCGAGCTGGTGTGGCCCTTGCAAAGTAGTGGCTCCTTTGATCGATAAATTGTCAGAAGAATACAGCGATCGCGCCAAAATTTTTAAGCTTGATTTGGATAACAACAAAGAAATTGCTAAAGAGTATGGGATTCGCAGTATTCCAGCGGTTATGTATTTCCAAAAGGGTGAACTGATGGAAACCTTAGTAGGCGTCAAGCCCTACGAAGAATTTACCAAAACAATTGAAAAATTCCTGTAGATACTTGGTCAAAACAGCGTTTCATTTAAGCTGGGAAATATCGGTGCTAAAAGAAGCCAAGAGCCAGAAGGTAACTGGTTGCTGGCTCCTAGCTTAGGGATATTTCGGCTTCGAGTTGGCAGCTTCAAAGAATATCAGCAAGCCTTAGACCGAAACCGATTCCTGGCTACGCCTAACGTAGTCGCATCTAGCAGTGATAACGGCGAATAATTGGTAGCTTCAAAGCCTCCGCAAGCTCATACTATTGAGGATGCATTCGCTGGCGTACAGACTCGGCACCATGGCAGCATCCTCTTCACAAATTCCCCCTTACACCTGGCAACACCCGATTGGCCAAGGTTGGGAACATCACTATATTGTCCGCTATGCCAGCAATCTTGATGATGGGCCTTGGCATGGTGCTCCCCTCGGGGGGTTTGGGGCAGGCTGTATTGGGCGATCGCCTCGGGGCGACTTCAATCTTTGGCACTTGGATGGAGGGGAGCACGTTTTCCAAACCTTTCCTGCCTGTCAGTTCAGCGTGTTTGAGCAGTCTGGGGAAACCCGTCAGGCCTATGGATTGAGCACTGAAGCACTGCAGGATGGAACGTTAGGGGGGTGGCAGTGGTATCCAGCATCGAAGGAGGAGCGGGAGGTAGGCGTCAGGGGTCAGGAGTTAACGGCAGAAGGCAGAAGACATAAGGCAGAAGGCAGAAGGCAGAAGGCAGAAGGCAGAAGGCAAAAGGCAGAAGGCAGAAGGCAGAAGGCAGAAGTTAGCAACCAGGAGCTAGGAGCCAGGAGCCAGGAGCCAGGAGCGGAATTCCGATTTCCAAATTCCGAATTCCGCGTTCACCCATCCACCCAAACGGGTACCTACCACGCTCTCTATCCCCGCAGTTGGTATATCTATGAAAATGTTTTCAAGGCTGAGTTAACCTGCGAGCAGTTTTCGCCGATCTGGGCTCAGAATTACCAGGAAGCGAGCTATCCTGTCGCCGTTTTTCTCTGGACAGCGCACAATCCCACTGATGAGCCGCTCACCCTGAGTATTTTGTTGAGTTGGCAAAATATGGTGGGTTGGTTCACCAATACCGCACCTTCGCCGGAAGTCTTGCAACGGGACGATGGCAGTCCCTATTACGACTATGTGCCTGCTATTGGTCAGAGTATGGGCAGCCGTAATCACTTCGTGCAAGTTGGAGATGTGATGGGCTGTGTCATGGATGGCGCTTGGTCCCAAACAGGACAGTTGCCCCAAGAGGGGGAAGGGCAATGGGCAATCGCCACCCAAATTCAACCTAATACCGAAATCTTTTACAACACGCGTTGGAATCCGGCGGGTGATGGACAAGACCTGTGGAAGACGTTTGCAGTCGATGGGTCTTTGGTCAACAGTGCTCTAGACACTCCAGCAAACGAGGGAGAGCAGCTTGGCTGCGCGATCGCGGTGCGATTGACCTTGCAGCCGGGGGAAACCTGTGAAATTCCCATGACGCTGGCCTGGGATTTACCCGTGACCGAGTACGCGGCGGGGATTTCTGAATGTCGGCGCTATACCGACTTTTTTGGACGGGAGGGGTGCCATGCCTGGGCGATCGCGAAAACCGCTCTCGCTCATTACGAAACCTGGCGACAGCAAATTATCGACTGGCAACAGCCCATTCTGGATCAACCAGACTTGCCAACTTGGTTCAAAATGGCGCTGTTCAATGAGCTATATGACCTCACCAGTGGTGGGACGCTGTGGACAGCCGCCACGGACAAAGATCCCGTCGGACAATTTGCAGTACTGGAATGTATTGACTACCGCTGGTATGAAAGCCTGGATGTGCGTTTGTATGGCGGATTTGCCACCCTCATTCTGTGGCCGGAATTAGAAAAAGCCGTGATTCGGGCCTTTGCCCGCGCCATTCCCGCAGCGGACGATCGCACCCGCATCATCGGCTACTACTACACAGTAGGCGAGGAGAACCACTTTGCCCCCCGCAAACTTAAGGGAGCAACTCCCCATGATTTGGGGGCTCCCAACGAACATCCGTTTGTGCAAACCAACTACACCAGCTATCAAGACTGTAACCAGTGGAAAGACCTGCCGAGTGATTTCGTGATTCAGGTTTACCGAGCCTATAAACTAACGGGTGAAACGGATGTGGACTTTCTGGCTGAATGTTGGCCAGCGGTGACCGAAACCCTGAAGTATCTCAAGCGCTTTGATACTGACAGCGATGGCATTCCTGAAAATGGCGGTGCCCCGGATCAGACCTTTGATGATTGGCAGCTCAAGGGTGTTAGTGCCTATTGCGGCGGGTTATGGATGGCGGCGTTGGCAAGCGCGATCGCGATCGCCCAAGTCCTCACCGCAGCTGACCGGGCTCCCGGCAACACACCCATCCTGATAACCCAATACGAGCGCTGGCTAGCGCAAAGCCGTAATGTTTACCACAAGCGCCTCTGGAATGGTCGCTACTATCGGCTAGAAACGGGCAGTGATTCTGAAGTGGTAATGGCGGATCAGCTCTGTGGACAATTTTGTACACAGTTGTTGGGTTTGCCTGACTTAGTCGAAGCCAAATACGTGCGATCGGCCCTGGATGCCGTCTATGACGCCTGCTTCGTCAAGTTCAACGACTATGCTGCTCAGAATGCGAAACCTCAAGAACAAAAGTTTATCGGTTCGCAAACCGGGACCTTCCGCTCAGTTCAATCGGGGGTGGCGATCGGAGCTGCCAACGGCGTCCTCCCCGACGGTTCCCCCGAAGATCCCGACGGGACTCATCAACTAGAGGTCTGGACGGGTATCAACTTTGGC
>JBCBSJ010000010.1:0-57932 GCA_039819245.1 Cyanobacteria bacterium J06638_20 | reverse complement strand
TCCACGATCCCAGCAACCAGCCCTAGGTGATCCAGATTCTCTATCTTCAAACGATGTATCCATTCTCTTGAGCACTTTCCCCACTCTATGGCACATCGCCTTTTCTCCTAACTGTCAACCTGCGGAATGTAGGATGGAAAAATATTAGCCATGCTCAAATTGAAAAAGTCACCCGTTTATGTTTTCCGATTCACCTCTGAATTAGCATTTTGGTGGGTCAGTTTAGGGGTGGCATTGTTTTTTATAACGTTGCTCGGCGTTAGCATTGCCTATTCGCTAGTCCACGGGCGTTCCTGGGGAGCCTCGGTCACCTTTGCGTTTGATCAACCTTGGGAGATTGGGCGATTTGTCATCGGCTCGATCGCCCTTCCCATTGCAACTATTGCGATGCACGAAGCGATCCATGGCTTAGCATTTAAGTTTTTTGATGGGAATCCCCGCTATGGGGTCGGAGTGAAATATTTACTTCCCTATGCCTATGCAACAGCCCCAGGGCAACAGTTTTCTCGCAATGCGTTTCTGGGCATCCTACTCGCACCCCTAGTCGTTATGAACTCCGTTGCAGCCGGGCTGATATTGCTCTTTCCACAGCTCACCTGGCTGATTTGGGTCATTGCCTTAAACACCTCTGGAGCCATTGGTGACATTTGGTTTGCAGCGATCGCCCTGCGATATCCAGCCTCAACCAGCATCGAAGATTTGCAGGAAGGATTTGCGATTTATGCGCCCTACGATGTCGCCCACCGACTCTTAACTCGTCCGCCCCACCGCTCTTCCAAGCTACGCATCCTGGGCAACTTAGCTGGTTTAGCCGTTGCCATGTTCGTTCTACTGAATTTGACCAGTGTGTTGCTACTCATTCTCCTCGATCTGTTTGGAGTCCCCACGTTTCAGCTATCCATCGGCAACTGGACACTCTTCCACTGGGTGAAAGAGGAAGAGAGCTTTGGCCTCTTCTTTAGCCCACTGGCCGTAGGGGGGCTGTCAGTGCTGTTGGCATGGGTCATGTTCAGCTTTCGCTATTCCTTGAAGCGACAGAACTGAACGAATGCATAGCCTTGCAAAAGCTTACAGAGAGTAACCTAGAGTGTGGCGATAACGCTGCGATCAATATTTCCACCGCTAAGAATTACACCAATCCGAGCACCAGGGGGTGGCTGAAAAATATCTGAGAGGAGAGCCGTGGCAGCCAGGGCTCCCGTGGGCTCGACCACCACTTTCAGGCGCTCAAGGAGAAACACAAGGGTATTGCATAGGGCGCGATCGGGAACAGCCATCATGTCATAGACATAGTGCAGCACTAAGGGAAATGTGAGGGTTCCCAAGGATGGTGTGCGCGCGCCATCGGCGATGGTCTCGGGGTTGTGAACCGTTTGCAGCG
Source organism: Cyanobacteria bacterium J06638_20 (assembly GCA_039819245.1). GTDB lineage: Bacteria > Cyanobacteriota > Cyanobacteriia > Elainellales > Elainellaceae > Vacuolonema. The sequence continues at coordinate 56,551 of JBCBSJ010000010.1, read as the reverse complement.
TCTTGCTATGGAACGAGCGGGTCGCATCATCTGCAGTCGAGGGTTCTACCCCAATCACGCGGCAGTTGGGCGATAGATGATGGGCGGCGATCGCACAACCCGATAACAATCCTCCACCTCCACAGCACACCAGCAAATAATCTAGGTCACCCACCTCCTCAAACAGTTCTTTGGCGGCGGTTCCCTGTCCGGCAATCACGTGGGGATGGTTATAGGGTGGAACAAGGGTGAGATGCTGCTGAGCAGCCAGTTCTTGGGCAAAGGTTTCGCGATCGGTCGTCGTACGGTCGTAAAGGTGGAGAGTTGCTCCGTAATCCTCAGTGGCATAGCGCTTCACATCCGGCGCATCCGTCGGCATCGCTACATGCACTGGAATCCCCAACAAATTGCCTGCAAGAGCGACTGCTTGGGCATGATTGCCCGAGGAATAGGTCGCCACACCTTGTTGTTTCTGCTCGGGGGTGAGTTGGGCGATCGCATTGTAAGCGCCCCGAAACTTGAACGATCCGGTGCGCTGAAAATTCTCAGCCTTGAAAAAGACCTGGCCTCGCGTCTGTGAATCGACCGTGCGCGAGGTGAGTACGGGGGTACGATGCGCCACGCCCTTGAGGCGATCCGCTGCTGCCGCAACATCGGCATAGTCCACGGGCAACTCAGGCGGATTGGATAGGGCGGAAGACGATGAGGCAATCATAACCGGCAGCATTCTGATAACAGTCAATAGAAAATGTCCTGCAATGCAAGGACTAATCAGAGTCTAGAGGCAAATGGTGCACTCAGATTCGGATTGGCCTGCAAAGCAGGAACATTTGAGAAAATAGAATCAAGATGAGAAAGGCACAAGTCTAAGCGTCGTACAGGCTGCGAATAGCTTCGATCCGCTTGCGATTGACACCCAGATCCGATTGCCCGAGCCGTGAGGCCGATCGCATATGCACTACGCCAGAGGCATCATCGGCAAAGAACTCCACATCATCCACATACCCCATCAATGCACTGGTGAATTCAGCGTAGAGGTAGTTGTCGGTTTGTTCGATGATTTCCGTACGTTCCATGCCCGTCACAATGTCCGTGAGGCGGGCGATCGCTTCAGCAGCACTGCCACTCAAGCCAAGCGGGGCGATCGCATGCTCTGTGTCGGATTCAGACGTTTGGCTGTTCACACAGTTCGGTGAACCTGGGCAGGCTGCCAAGCTGCCATCTTTGATGCCTAGATTAGCGGGACGATTACCAGAGAAGGAAAACAGCGATTTTTTGCCAGCCATAGCGATAGGTTCGGAGGTGAGATGCAGAGAAGGAGTAACGAACGAAACAGTGGGATTGGCGTAGGCCATTGCAGGAGGAGCCAAGCTCAGCCAGAGCATCAGCACCACCAGCCATCCACGGAGAAAGTTCAGCATGGTGAAGTTAGAGAATGTCAGAAAACTTGACAGAAACATAGCCTCGCAGACGGCGACAGATTGGCACCGTCGGCTAAGACTATGTTTCTTAGTGTAAAGATCAACTCCACTCAGGGAAAGAGGAACTGATTTATCTAGAGCTGAGATTTAGGAATCAGTGCTTCGCACATCAAACTCATGCTGAGAATCAAAACCCCCGTTTGAGCGAAGCCCTTCGCTAGGAAGCCCTTCGCTAGGAAGCCCTTCGCTAGGAAGCCCTTCGCTAAGAAGCCCTTCGCTCAAACGGGGGGCATTTTCAAAAAAGTCTCCACTCAGCAACAATGCGGTGAGGGCATCCAGCTCTCCCGTGGGTCTCACGCCAACGTCCGTCTGGAATTGTTCTAAAGCAGCGGTCTGCATCGCATCTAGAGAAAGCTCGTAGCCCAGTCCATCAAGGTAGCGCTTCACGTCAGTCGGAGATAGCGTCACTGCTTCTGGGTAATACAGCGGTACATACTCCCGTCGCCAAACTCGCTGGAGTTGTTCGGGTGAAAGAGCAAATAGCTTGCCCAGAGCTGGATCAGCAATCAGGGCGGTGTCATCATCCATGCCAAGGAGGGCGATCGCATGGGGAGAGCGCCTGCCCGTGCCATCAATCAGCCAACTGGCCAAAATGCCGGGACGATTGATCTGCTGCACCTGCTTCCAGGTCGTTCGTTTCACTTCCAAGCCATCCATCCCTAGTGCCCGTGCCGCCAGGATGAGTTGCGGCATCGAGGTTCCCAAGCGGCTTGTTCCAGCTAACTCTGCTACTCGCGACTCCGGCACATCTTTTCCCCATGACCGCAGCACCGTCGCCATCGCCGCTGCCGCACAACTACTGCTAGAGGTTTGCCGATATACCCCATTCGGCATCAGGTTATCCACCAAGCTGGCGTGGATCGGAGCCAGTAGGTAATGCTCAGCGGTTGTGAAGCTACTCATGCCCAGCAAGCCGATGATCGCAACGAGCAGCACCTGCCGCCGCAGAGTGTACCAGCACACCACCATGCCAACCCCACAAATGCCCAGGAGCATGACCCGCATCGCAGTCCATGTCACATGCATGCCCTGCACCCGCCATTCCATGGGTAGCCAATGCCACTGGGGTGCGTAGAGCACAATAAACATCATGGCAACATAGATCCCCAGAAACGCGACGGAGACCCAATTGCGGCCAATGAACATATCTCGCGCCGTGGCTCCCTGCTGTAACAGCCACCGTCCGAGCCGAGTACCCCACCAAAAGGCAAGCCCTCCCAGCAACAGGGTGCTAGCAATACTTAAAGTCATGGTGTCTTTAAAGCTGAATGTGACGAGGAGTGAAAATGCGATGCAAAAAGTCGTGGAGATAGGGTCGGGAGCCTAACCTAAATCTCCGTTCTCTCAACAGTGAATTGAATACGAGCGAATAGAGTGCAGCCGTCACTCCAGGAACGCAGACGGCAATGTTTTCCCTGAGTATCGTCAAAGCGCTTGGGGCAGTAAGTTGAGAAGAATCTAACATTCTTTTACATTTTTTCCATCCGAACCTGAAAGATTAGGGACAAAGCTGGGCATTCTATGGATTTTTACTTTCCTGATGGCGAATTCGGTCTTCGACAGACGCTGCACTGCTCTTGCTAGCAATGGATATATACGGAGGCAGAACGAGGAGTAGTTGCTGAGCGGGGAAGTGAGGGGATACGGAGGCGATCGCCCACCGCTCGTTCAACTCCAGGCCACTATCCTGATACCAACCACTTCTCTTCTCTTTCAGCTTCCCCTTTTCTATAGAGTTTCATTACACTGTTGCGTGGCTGTTTCACTACGGTTTCATCACTATGAACCTGGACTTAAATTTTCTATTCAACGCCGCAAACCTTTTTGTGCTGCCGTTCTGGGCGCTGATGATTTTCTTACCCAAATGGAGCGTTACCCGCAAGGTGATGAATTCATTCCTTCCCTTTGTGGCCCTGGCAGGCCTCTACCTTTATCTTTTTATATCTGGCCTGGATCCTGAAACCGCTGAAGCTTTCACCAGCACGCAATTAGCTGATATCGCTCAGCTTTTCTCCATAGAAAAAATTGCCGCCACGGGATGGGTTCACTTTCTGGTGATGGATTTGTTTGTCGGTCGCTGGATTTATCTAGAAGGACAGCGGACAGGAACTTGGAACCTTCATTCCCTGGCATTCTGTTTATTCGCGGGGCCTTTGGGGCTACTGTCCCATATTTTGACCAGTTGGATCACCCAACGCTTCTTCACCGGAGACGCTTTGCCCGAAACCCCAGAAGTGGCCAGCTAAATTTGAGGATGACGGGATGGCGGAAATGCGTTTGGGTATGGGTAGTAGCCGTACACCCAAACAACATTCCCTCCACTAACCCTTGATAATATTTAGATGGCGGAAACAACCTTTACGCATAGCAACCGCCCATTACTCAACCGAGCAGGGAGACTATGAACTCAAACGACATTTTTCAGAATGTGCAAAAAGGATTCCGTGTCACCCTTGGGGCGGCAGGAACGCTGATCGACAGCCTCCAAGATCCTCGCAATGGGGAGGAAGCCTTGAACAAGCTACGCACCAATCCTGACCAGTTGGTTGAAGAGCTGGCAGCGAAAGGAGAAATGACCGAACAAGAGGCGCGGACATTTGTCGATGGCTTAATCAACTCAGCCCAGGGCGCTGCTGCACCTCCTACATCTGGAAGCAGCTCAACAAGTGGTACGCCATCGGCGCCTCCCGATATTCAGGCGGATCTAGAGGTTTTGACCAATCAGATTGCCGAACTACGCAAAGAATTAAAAGACCTGACGGAGCAAGACAAATAGCCGTTCACTTACACTGACAAACGTTTGGGAGTAGCCAAGCTGACGGTTAGACCTACGGACTAGCTAAGAGAAACCTACCGTTTCGGGCTTCCAAGCCTTGAATTCTATGGTCTGCGACGACGGAGGTTTCTCTTATGGCAGTGACAAAATTGTCAGGCTCCAAAATATATTAGGTTGACTGAAGTGTTTTTTGCCCTGCCCTCTAACGAGGACAGGGCAAATTATTAACTTTGATTTATCTGATGGATTTTAAACACACAGCCTACAAGACAGACGATGCCCCTTGGTTATTACTAAAGCCAATGTGAAACAATGCCGTCTAGTCGTTGTCCCATTCTTCATGGCCAATCAGATCGCCGATGCGATCGCGCAGCAAGAAATCACAGCGCTCCAACTCACATTCCACATGCGCCCACTCGCGCGCGGGGATGTACTTGCAGAGGACGTAGATTGGTTGCTGGCGGCTTACAACCCCACGATGAACCAGATGACGGGCTTCGTCTTGCAGAAAATTGATTGAAAATTGAACAGATTGCAGCATGATGACCCTCTGCGGTGCAGTCAAACGGTGGAGTAACCCGAACGAAACAGTTCGAAACCTTTCGACAAAGAACTTAATCTAAGCTTACAGTTCCTTGTGCCTTTGTGGATGTTTTGTAGTTCACGATACGGATTGTTTTCATTCTCTACCCTAATCCCAAAAAATGGTATTACAGTCTATGAAAATGTCAGGGACTTATAACCTTTCGTAGTACCCTAAGCATTTGGCTACGTGCGAAATGCAATCTAAGTGAAGGCGACATGCTCCGTAGATCTACTGGGTAGCTTGGGTCAGCTGACGCGTCTGAGCCAATTCTGCGGCCAGGGCGATCGCTGCTTTCATGCTGCGGGGATCTGCAATACCCTTTCCGGCAATGTCGAAAGCGGTACCGTGATCCGGTGAGGTGCGAATAAACGGCAAGCCAATGGTGGTGTTCACCGCCCGATCGAAAGCCATGAGTTTGACTGGAATTAATCCCTGATCATGGTAAAGCGCTAAATAAGCGTCATGAGCGGCGGTTGGAGAACCATTGCCAAACCAGGCTTGCCCTGGTGCAACCCACATCGTGTCGGGAGGAATCGGGCCATCCAACTGAGCCTGGGGATGGCGATCGCGCATCTCCTCCAGCCAGGGCATGAGCCAATCGCGCTCCTCGGTGCCCAGTTGCCCCTGCTCGCCACTGTGTGGATTCAAGCCTGCTATGGCAATGCGGGGAGCGGTAATACCAAACTCGTCCCGCAGCACATCAATTAATAGGTCGAGCTTGCGGGTAAGGCTCTCGGGAGTCAGTGCTAGTGGTACCTGATGCAGCGGTATGTGGGTCGTCGCCAAAAGCGCACGGAGTTGCCAGTGGGTGTGGGGCGATCGCGCTACAAACATCATGCCAAACCGCTCAACGCCTGCCATTTCAGCCAATAGCTCCGTCTGCCCTGGGTAATGATGGCCAGCCGCTTTCCAAGCAGATTTGGCAATGGGAGCAGTGACGATGCCATCAAAATTGCCCGCAAGGGTCTGGGCGATCGCCGTTTCCAAAATTCGAAAGCTCATTTCACCTGAGATAGCATCGCCCATTCCCCACTGAAGAACTGATGCGTCTGTCTCGGAAAGAACATCAAAAATTGGGAAATCGGCAGGATTGGCGATCGCGTTAGCCTCCATCACTCCCCGAAGGTGACGATAAGCTGCATCTAAGCCCTTGGTCAAGCCAATCAAAGTAATGTCGCAGTTTGCCCACAAATCCTCATCTGCCAGGGCTTTGAGCACAACTTCGGAACCGATGCCCGTCGGATCTCCTGTGGCGATCGCCAGCCGCACCCGTGCGGCTCCGTCACTCTGCTTTGGGATGGAACGGGGTCGCACCGTTTGAAAAACCTGAGAATTGGTCTGCATATCATCTCCTTGCTAAAAGCACCCTGCCCAAACTGCCGTAAAATACTAAACAAAGCAGCTTGATGCCAATTGAATGGGTTACATGCGGGTGGATGAGGTGAAGCAACGCCTTCCTGCCCATCCGTATGATCCTGACATGGGTGTCAAGACGCCGTGTTGGCAGACAACCGTGTTTAGATATCGAGAAATCTAGAGCGGTCGAAGCGTATAAGGTTCACTCAATAACATTCGACTTTAACGTTAGGAGAAGGAAAAATGGGCGAAATTGGAATGGCTGCAGTATTGCCCCCGCTGTTGATCATGATTGGTTTGGGAGTTGGGTTTGTGCTCCTGAAATTACAAGGCGGTGAGGAGTAGGCCAGACAAGCCCAACGGCAAATTGGGACGTAGAATTAGACCGTCCTTATTTTCTAGTGGGCTGTATGCGCCGTTTTCACCAGCACTATTCATCATTTTTGAGCGCTTGACTGCCGATTTTAGACGCTAGGCGGTCGGGCGCTCTTGATATATGCGTACTCCTTGCTCCACCTCCACATGGACAGCAGGGAGCATAAGCAACTATTAACCCGTTCGGAACGTCGCGTAATGCTCACGGCATCTTCAATGAGAATCGTCCCAGCTGGATCAATTGATTTTTGTGAGCACAGCATCTTTAGAAATCACCGAACTGCCTTGATCCTGTCCGTTATCCAGGGAAACGTCACGCTCCACGCAAAGAATTCTGAGAATATTAGGGTGTATCTTATAAAAAGTTAACGATTTATCAGGCAGTCCGAATGACTTTACTCATCGTTGGAGCTACCGGCACGCTCGGTCGGCAGATCGCAAAGCATGCATTGGATGAAGGTCACACCGTTCGATGCCTGGTTCGCAGCTTTCGGCGAGCGAGTTTTCTTAAAGAATGGGGCGCGGAACTGATCCCCGGAGATTTGCTTTACCCAGAAACCCTGCCCGCTGCTCTGGAAGGAGTCACCGCTGTGATTGATGCGGCAACAGCACGCCCTACAGATAGCGCCACCCTACGACAGGTGGATTGGGATGGGAAGGTTTCTTTGATCCAGGCTACAAAAAAGGCTGGCGTCGAGCGCTTCATCTTTTTCTCGATTCTCAATGCCGATCAGTATCCCCATGTACCGCTGATGGAAATTAAGCGCTGCACGGAGTTATTTTTGGCCGAGGCGGGTTTGGACTACACCGTTTTGCGCACGGCAGGTTTCTTGCAAGGGTTGATTGGGCAATATGCAATTCCCATCCTCGAAAAGCAAGCGGTTTGGGTGATGGGCAACACCTCGCCTATTGCCTATATCGATACCCAGGATTTAGCGAAATTTGCAGTGCGATCGCTCGCCGTTCCTGAAACCATTGGACAAACCTATCCAGTTGTGGGAACTCGAGCCTGGAGTGCCTACGAAATCATTCGGCTCTGCGAGCGCCTGTCGGGGCAAGAGGCGAAAATCTGGCGGATGCCAGGCCCATTGCTCAGTGGAGTACAGTCTTTCGCTCGCTTCTTTGAATGGGGGATGGATCTCGCCGATCGCCTTGCCTTCATGGAAGTTATAGCCTCGGGTACCCCCCTTACCGCCGACATGGCTCAGACCTATGAAACTTTGGGTCTCAGCGCCAATGACATGACAACTCTAGAATCCTATTTGCAAGAGTATTTCAACCGCATCATGCGGAAGATGAAAGAGGTGGAATACGAGCGCCAAAAGGCCAAGGACAAAGCGGCGTCCAAACGCAAGAAACAGTCCCTCTTTAAGTAGTGAGTCGATCTGCGACTTCTTTTGGTTAACTCACATCTTGCACCTTGCCAAAACTAGAACCCAAAACCCCTATTTTTTCGGCGCTTCGCGCCGAAAAAATAGGGGTTTTGGGTTCTTCAACCGGATTTGATATTAGGTGCGAACTTGAGCATGGAGAGATTGGTTCTCTAATCCATTAAGGCTCAATCAAGGGATACTCGACTGCCGGAGCCGCTGCCCAGTCCCACATGGAACCGGCATAGTTCCTAGCATTGAGCCCTAAATCCGAGAACACCGCAATTAGCCAGGCAGAGCGAATTCCGCCTGTGCAATAGGCAACAATTTCCTGATCAGGGGAAATGCCTTTCTCCTGCAAAATTGCCAGAATCTCATCGCGGGGCAAGAGCATCCCCTCTGCATCCATCAACTCCTGGCGCTCCAGCAGCACCGCACCAGGGAGGTGACCGCCACGGTCTTCGTTGAATAAAATGGCACCCGCAAACTCATCCGGGGTGCGGGTATCGATGAGGGCAACGGCGGGATCATCCAGGGTTTGGCGTAAGCTTTCTCGGTCAATGCTCCATTTGGCTTGGGGCTGGGGCACAAAATCGCCGGGTTGCTTGGCAGCACGAGTAACACTCAAGGTCATGGGTAGCCCCAAATTGACCATGGCTTGATACCCCCCATCCACGATCACCGCTTGGGTATGTCCCATCGATCGCAACATCCACGCAATGCGTCCATCTTCACCCCAGCCTTGGGTCGGATCTGCGACCACGACGACAGGGCGATCGCCGGAAATACCAACCTCCTGTAACCGCTCCTGCAACACAGCTAGATCCGCTAAAAGCTTGCCCCGATTGGGATCGGCATCCTGAGAAAACTGTCGCCACGAGACAGCTACCGAGCCTTCGAGAATTCCAAGTAGTTGCGATCGGCCATTTCGCGCATCCAAAACCGTAGCCCCACTCGTAATTAGATCGCGGGCTTCTTCAGGACTCACAATCCAGCGATCCACTAGGTTTAGCGACTCAGCGATCGCAGCGAGAGATTCCTGAGAGTCGGCGGCTGAGCTAGCCTCCTCAATTTGAGGTGCGGAGGGTTCACGGGTGGAAAGGGAGCGGTGAGCGGTCACCACCAGCAGACACCCACCCAGTCCCAAAACAGAGAAGGTTAGCAGTTGTGTGAGTCGCGTCATGAGTTCCGTTGTCATCCTCCCGTCGTTGTTGTGCTGTCTTCAGGATAATGAGTCTGGTTGCACTTGATCTCACCTTACAGATGCTCGTTTCTCCCTCCGACTTGGACGATGTCCTGGTTCTGATTCCCGTGCGCAACGAAGCCGACACCATCGGTGATGTCCTACAAACATTACGAAACCAAGACTTATGGCGGATTCGGGTGGTAGATAACGGCAGCACCGATGCCAGCGCCGCGATCGCCCAGTCCTACGGAGCGGAGGTCATCCACGAACCTCGACCCGGCTACGGCCAAGCCTGCTGGAGCGGTTTGCAGAACCTGCCCGATGATGTGAACTGGATTCTGTTTTGTGATGGTGATGGCAGCGATGAGCTAGAGGAACTCCAAAAATTCTGGCAACATCGGGAGCAGGCCGACCTCATTCTGGGCGATCGCCGCGCCACAGCCAGCGGACGCCAAATTCTTTCCCCCGCACAAAATTTTGGGAATGCCCTAGCAACAACCCTCATTCGGTGGGGTTGGGGACACCGCTATCATGACCTAGGCCCGCTCCGTCTCATCCGTCGTGATGCGCTGGAAGCCATGCAGATGGGCGATCGCGGGTTTGGCTGGACCGTCGAAATGCAAGTTCGGGCGATCGAGCAAGGGCTGCGGATTCAAGAATTTCCCGTTCAGTACCGCCCCCGACAGGGAGGCCAATCCAAAATTTCAGGGACAATTTCCGGCTGCTTCCAAGCAGGCGTTATCATCCTCTCCACCCTCGCCTACCTTTATTTTCAACGATTCAATCCTTCTCACAACCCCAACCCAAACACCCTAGATAACCCTAGAGAAACATCCCCATCCGCCACTTCATCTGCGTCCATCCGCGTTCATCCGCGTTCCACATTCTTCCACCCCCATCCCATCTTTCCATCGACCCTGCTGATCCTCGGAACAGCCGCTATGGCGCAGCTAGGCCATAGCGACCAAGTACCACAGCTGTGGTGGAGCGTCGCAGTGATGGGCGCAGGGTTTGTCTGGAGTTGGCGCTGGCAGTCCCTATCACCTCTGTGGTTCTGGGGTGTGGCGATCGCCACTCGGCTTCTGCTGTTGCCCATGGAACCCAACAGTGACGTCTTCCGCTATATCTGGGAAGGGTTGATTCAAAACGCGGGCTTCAGTCCTTACCACCTACCGCCCTCGGCTGATATTTTGGAACCCCTGCGCCCCGGCTGGTGGTTTCGAATCAATCATGCCGAGGTCAGCGCCATCTATCCCCCCGTCTCCCAATTGGCTTTTCGTCTATTGGCATGGATCTCGCCCTCGGTGCTACTGTTCAAGCTGTCGTTTATCGCCGCCGACTTGGCCGTCTGCAAGCTGTTGTGCGATCGCTTCCAACCCCATCGCGCCCTCATCTATGCCTGGAATCCAATTATTCTCTATTCTTTTGCAGGAACTGGGCATTACGACAGTTGGTTTCTGTTGCCCTTAGTACTGGCCTGGTTTGCCGCTGAATCGCTGCGTCCCACAGCACAAGCTTTCTCACAGAGCGCACTGAGTCTCGGCATTAGCGCCGGGTTGAAGTGGATTAGCTTGCCCTTGCTGGGATTTTTGGCCGTGTTTCCCTTGCGCAAGGGGAAGTGGAAGCTCGCTCTGGGCATTCCATTAGTAGGGATATTGCCCTTCGTGCTGAGTGCCTTGCCCTACTGCGATGCGGCTGCATGTCCCCTCATTCCGGTAAGTTCAGGTTTTGTATCGAGCGATCGCAGCGCCGAATTAGTGCCCTATCTACTGGCTCAGGTTGCGCCGCAACTGGCCGCTCACAACATCGTCTACGGCCTACTGCTGGGCATTGTTCTTGTGGGGTTAATGGCGCGAGCCAATACCTTCTTGGATTACGCCGAATCCTACTTTTTTGCGCTGCTTGTCCTCTCGCCCATCATCCATATCTGGTATTTCACCTGGCTCGTGCCCTTTGCTGTGGCGACCCAAAACCTGGGCACTCGCCTAGTGAGTTTTTCCGCATTCGTCTACCTGGTGTTGTTCTACCGCCAGAGCTTGGGTGACTTTAGCTGGACATTAAACCCAGCAGAACGCGCCCTACTTTGGCTGCCCTTTCTCCTAGGGTGGATATGGACCCGGCTTCGTCGACCGTCCATCCCTCTCCCGTCTACATCTCGTTAATCGTCATCCTGTCCTTTAACAACGTCTTCCATTTTTCCCATGCGATATTCTCCTTTTGCTCTTCTCATTCCTGCCGCCATCCTGATTGGTGGGTGCTCTACTGAAATCGCCGCTCCCTCTGGGGAAGAAGCTGTCACCGCCTCGGCAGTCGATGCAGCAGCGTTTGACTACAGCCTCTACAGCAATGTGCTGGAAAACTATGTGGATGAAGATGGGTTGGTCGATTATGTTGCCCTGCAAGCCAATCCTGATGATCTGCTCGCCTTCAATGAATCAATCGGAGAGGTGGCACCCGAAACCTTCCACGCTTGGAGCCGTGAAGAGCAATTGGCATTTCTCCTCAATGCCTACAACTCTTTCACCTTGCAATCCATCATCGACCAGGATCCGTTGAAAGATAGCATCCGCGATATTCCTGGGGTCTGGCGAGTGCGGCGGTTCGACATTGCTGGAGCCTCCAAAACCCTGGACAACATTGAGCATGACACTATCCGCCCCGACTACGAAGATCCCCGTATCCATGCTGCCGTCAATTGCTCCGCCATCAGTTGCCCCGTCCTACGGCGAGAGCCCTATGCCGGGCAAAATCTAGACGCCCAACTGGAAGAGCAAGTGCAAATCTGGATCGATGGAACCGAGGGCGTCGAGATCGATCGCGAAAACAATGTTGTCCACATCTCTGAGCTCTTCAACTGGTTTGGCGAAGATTGGATCCCAGATTACGGCAATACCGAAGAATTCACAGGCAATGACAAGGAACGTGCTGCCCTCAATTTCATCAGCCAGCATGTCAGCGCCGAAGATGCCGCCTACCTACGTGAGGGCAACTACGAAGTGAGGTATCTCTACTACGATTGGGCTCTCAATATTCAGTCGTAGACGATTTAACAGTAACAAAACCCTCGCTGGATTCAATACAATCCTCTTCCCTCGAAAATATAGCGCTATGCGCGTTGGTTCAGTACGGTTGTGTGTGGGCGCGACGCGCCCACACACAACCAACTCTGTACTTGGTGCGGTGCACACCGCTATAGTCTTCAAATGCCCATTCTTGCGGACAGCGAGAGTGGGCATCTGTTTTTGCCCGGACAAATTCCGTGAAAAATTAGCAAAATCTTGGGTTCTGACGGCGCGATCGCAACCATACTTTGCCTATACTTGGTTCTTTGCAAATAAGCAAGTAATATAGTGGCGGCGACGAGCTTCACGATTATTTACGTTAGGAACCGTCATGACCTATAAAATGCAAAACCTCCAAAAGCTTGCCCTGGCTGCCTTATGTGGCGTTGGGATTGCGATTGCTCCGGCGATCGCCAACTCTGCAACACCCGCAGATCAGCTGGAGAACGAAAGCCGTCTGATTGCTCAAGAACCTGGCACCATCGTCGATGTCGCCAGTGGTAACGATAACTTCGAGACCCTGGTTGCAGCAGTCCAAGCAGCGGATTTGGTGGATGCTCTTTCCTCTGAAGGCCCTTTCACCGTTTTCGCACCAACTGACGATGCGTTCGATATGCTACCGGATGGTGCGCTGGAAGCACTGCTGGAGCCTGAGAACGAAGACTTGCTCACCGATATTTTGCTCTACCATGTCGTTCCCGATGAAGTCACCTCCGATGAGCTAGAGTCTGGTGGCCTCGACACGCTGAATGGTGGGTTGGCGATCGCCGTCGAACCCGATCGCGTCATTGTCAACAATGCCAGCGTCATTCTACCTGATGTTGATGCCAGCAACGGTGTCATCCATGCCATCAACCGCGTTCTGATTCCAATCGGTACTCTGGAAGAGCTAGAAGCCCGCATGGAAGAAGATGAAGTTGAACCGATTCCGGGTCTCTGGTAAAGCCAACGCAAAACGGTTTCAACCCGGTCAGCATGGCTATCTGTCCCAGGTGCGCTACAAAAACGATTGCAACTGTCACCGGGAAGAACCAACGTAAACTCCCTACCTAGGCTTTGAATCAAACCTTGAGAGGCTAGTACACCCCAGTGGTGTGCTAGCCTCTTGCTTTAAGCCCAATATCCAATGGGCTATGCGGCCTTCACACCTCCTATACCAATTCGCTAAGAACCCACTACAGATCATTTTTTGAAAGCGGCGCGGCACGCCGTTTTCAAAAAATGATCTGGTTTTGGATTTCGTAGAATTGGTATTACGAAGCAGAACAGGTGGCCTGAGCAACAGAGGCAGAGGTAGACACTTCTTCAGGCACAGATTTTTTGAGGAAGTCTAGAAACGCAAACACGGGGGGTGGATGCAGTTTATCCCGTAGACCGATCGCCCCCAACCTCCGTTCCAGCGGTTTGGGGAGACGGCAGATTTGAACACGACCCGCCGCTTCTTTGAGGGCGAGCCGAGAGACGACGGCGGCTCCCAAACCCTGCTCTACCATGCTCAAAACAGTGGGGTTATCCCGCACCTCATGCACGATCTTGAGCGGAATCCCACTCTCCTGAAAATAGCTCCTGAGTCGCACGTAGCAAGAATTGCCACGCACGTAGGAAATAATCGGAAATTGTGCCAGGGTTTCCCAGTCGATCTGTGATTGCTGCACCCCTGCATTCGGCGGTAAAACCGCCAGATATTCATCTTGTCCCAGATCCCACACCTCAAAGTCGATGTCATCGGAAATGTGTGTCAACCCCAGATTTACATGTCCATCTCGCACCGCTCGCTCCACATCCCAGGTGTCATAGCATTCCACCAACGACACCATGATTTGCGGATGGGTCTCGCGAAACTTCACGATGACGGGAGCCAGGATGTGCTTAAAAATCGTCGGCACTGCCGCAACCTTCAATTGCCCAGCCTGCATCGTTTTGTGGAGACGGGCTTCGTCCACGATGTTGTTGAGTAGGTGCAGCACTTGATTAGCGTAGGGAACGATGCGCTGACCCGCTGGTGTCAAAGAGGCTCCCTGCCGTCCCCGTTGCAAGAGCGTGACGCCCAGCTCCGCTTCTAAGCTGGCGATCGCATGGCTGACAGCTGACTGCGAAATCTCTAGCTTTAGCGCCGCATCCCCAAAATTCTCACACTCCGAAACCGTGACCAAAGCCCGCAAATATGAGGGTTTAATGCGATTGGGTCGAACATGTGGCATAAGCCAAGCTCTCCGTTGTCCCGTGTTTTTCCTTAAATTAAAGACGTATCGCGCACAAGATTAATCAAACTTGTTCATCTGGAGATGAATATCTTGCTTTGAAACCACCTGGCTGCCCTTCCTATCCTTGGGATAGATGGACTTTTGAGGTAATACCATGACCAGCGCCAACTTAACCTACACCAATTGGAATGCTCCCCTATACCCCCTCCAGAGAGCACAGGAAAATCCCCAGGTATTGAATAACAACCAACCTGACGTTCACATTCGCCGGACGAAAACAGGTTGGCAGGTTACGGATGTGATGCGGCAAGAGACGCGTACCTTCCACTCCGAAGCTGACATTCGTAGCTGGCTGGATAATCGATTCTAGACTCGCTTGGTTATTTGCAGAGCCTATCCTGTATCAAGTCTGAACCGTAAAGCGAAGTCATCCACTGAAAACGAAACAAATGGTAATAGACGATGTGAGCCGTTGCCCCACCCAGGGAGCAGCGGCTCATTATCTAATACTAATTCGCTAAGAGCCGACTACAGATTATTGTTTGAAAGCCTCGCACTGCGAGGCTTTCAAACAATAATCTGGTTTTGGTTTTCGTAGAATTGGTATAAGCACCAGCTCACATAACGGAGATACCGTCCTAATAGCTCCTACGGAATTTGAGTGAATTTCTCTACGAGTTTGCGGATCCATTACATTCTTGTGGGTAATCTCTGAGTGGGGTTTAGGCGTCTTACGCCTTGATTTGTCCTGGCAAAATCCGAAGCCTTACAAGATTGCCCCTACCTGACACCCCTATTTCTGTGGATACCCTCACCAACGTTATGGGATTTGGACATTATCTTTACGGCATTTTTCCTGCTCCCGGCCCTGCTCACCTCGTGTTGACTGGACTGGACAAACAGCCTGTGCATGCACAGGCCATTGATGATTTTGTTTTTCTCTACTCTGAAGCGCAACAGGAGCGCTATCTGGCCAGCCGCAAAAACTTGCTGGGTCATGAGCGGGTGCTGGAAGAAGCGATGGATCATGGTTATCGCACCCTCCTACCGCTGCAGTTTGGCCTGATTATTGAAACCTGGGAGTCGGTTCAAGAGCAATTGCTCAACCCCCAAGGCGAACAACTCCGCCACCTGTTCGCTCACCTGAACGGACGACGGGAAGTAGGCATCAAAATTACTTGGGAAACGGATCGTGAACTCGAAATGCTGATGGAGGAGAACGCCTCCCTGCGAGAAGAGCGCGATTCCCTCGAAGGCAAAACCCTGAGCATGGATGAGGTCGTGCGGATTGGGCAAGCGATCGAACAGGCTATGGACAACCGCAAAGAAACGGTGATGGATGAATTTCGGAACGTCCTGAATCCTCTGGCAGTGGCGATCGCCGAAAACGATCCGCTCACCGAAAGCATGATTTACAACGCGGCGTACCTCATCCCCTGGGATACTGAACCGACCTTTGGCGAAAACGTCGAAGCCCTCGACCACCACTTCGAGGGTCGCCTGAAAATCCGCTACAACAACTTCACTGCCCCCTTCAACTTTGCCCAACTGGAGTAATCACCATGTTTCTAGACCTGCTCGCCCTCCCTGTTACTGGCCCTGTCGGTGGGATTAGCTGGATCGCCGAAAAAATTCTGGAGCAAGCCGAACCCCAACTCAACGAAAAAGAGAACCTAAAAAAACAACTCCTTACACTCCAACTTGCCTTTGACATGGAAGAAATCTCCGAGGAAGATTTTGAGGAGCAAGAAGAAGCGTTATTGCTGGCTATCATGGCTTTGGAAGATCAGGAGCGATTGGAACAAGCCGAGGGGTAAGCGATCGCCCTTGGTCTTGCGTTCCTATCACGCTGAATCTCTGCATCCCTTATGTCTGTTGATCCATCCTCCATCGGTTCCTCGTCCGTTGACTATCCTCGTGACCTGATTGGCTATGGTCGCTACACGCCCAATCCTCAGTGGCCAGATGATGCCCGCATCGCAGTGCAGTTCGTCATCAACTACGAAGAAGGTGGCGAAAACTGTATTTTGCATGGCGACCCTGCATCTGAAGCCTTTCTATCTGAAACGGTGGGAGCGGAGCCCCTGAAGGGGGTGCGCAATATCAATATGGAGTCGATGTATGAGTACGGCAGTCGGGCAGGTTTCTGGCGATTGCATCGGCTGTTTACCCAGCGACAATTGCCCGTAACGGTGTATGCGGTCGCCATGGCGATGGAGCGCAATCCTGAAGCCGTTGCCGCTATGGTCGAAGCCGAGTGGGAAATCGCCAGCCACGGCTATCGCTGGATTGACTATCAATATGTCGGGGAAGCTGTAGAGCGGGCGCATATCCAGCAGGCGATCGCCATCCACACCCGCGTATCAGGCAGTCGTCCCCTCGGGTTTTACCAGGGACGGGTCAGCCCCAATACCCGGCGGTTGGTGATTGAGGAAGGGGGCTTTCTCTACGATGCCGACAGCTACTCCGATGACCTCCCCTACTGGGTTCCGGGCAATGGCAAGCCTCATCTGGTCATCCCCTACACCCTAGATAACAACGACATGCGATTTGCCACCTATGCGGGCTTCAATTCGGGTGATCAGTTCTTCGCCTATCTCCGCGATGCCTTTGATACGCTCTATGCCGAAGGCGCAGAGGCACCCAAGATGATGAGCGTTGGGCTGCATTGCCGACTAGCGGGGCGACCGGGACGAACAGCCGCGCTGGCTCGATTCCTCGACCATGTGCAGCAACATGAACGGGTATGGGTCTGCCGACGAGTTGACATCGCTCGGCATTGGCACGCTGTCCATGCGCCTTAGTAGGATCTGTCGGGGCTGAGCAAGTCACAATTATTGCCTATGTCTTGGCTGAAAGGATGGGTAGACTTGCGAACGCAACCCTAAATATAGGGGTGGATGAACCACGCCTATACTACCAGTAGTGCAGGGAGGAAAATAGCGTTGGTTTTGTGGTGTAATTTGAGTACCAAAGTCAGGAGCAGTGGGGACGAGGAAACCCTAGAATAGGGAAATATGTGTTGTCTTTGGCAAATGTATCCGGGTTAGGTAACTTATGTCGGTTTTCGCGGCGATCGCAGTTTTAGGTTTACTGGTAGCGGTTCATGAGCTGGGGCACTTCCTAGCCGCACGGTTGCAAGGCATCCATGTGAACCGTTTTTCCATTGGCTTTGGCCCAGCCGTACTGAAATACCAGGGAGCCGAAACGGAATATGCCCTACGTGCCTTTCCACTAGGCGGATTCGTCGGGTTTCCTGATGATGACCCGGACAGCAACATCCCAGCCAACGACCCAGACTTGCTCAAAAACCGCCCCATCATGGATCGGGCGATCGTGATTAGTGCTGGAGTCATTGCAAACCTAATTTTTGCCTATCTCGTTTTCGTCCTCCAGCTCGGCATCTTGGGAGTTCAAGAATTCAACTTAGAACCGGGAGTTGCCATTCCTCAAGTGGTTGCGGCTGATGTGCCTGCGGCTCAGGGTGGATTGCAAAACGGCGACGTGGTGGTTGCCGTAAATGGACAAACCCTGGGAACTGGGGAACCCGCGGAGCGGATCCTGATGGATGCCATTCAATCCAGCCCCAATCAAGCCATTGACCTCCGAGTGGAGCGAGATGGCACCGAACTGAGCTTGCAAGTTACCCCTCGACTTGAAGACGATGGCATCGCCCGCATTGGAGCGTTGCTCGCACCTAACGGAACCGCTGAGTTTCGCCGCCCAAATGGTTTGGGAGAAATCTTGGGTGGAGCAGCGGAGGAGTTCCAGCGGATGTTCCTGCGCATCGTGGGGGGCTTTGTGACCTTGATTACCAACTTCTCATCGGTTGCGGGGCAAGTGGCAGGCCCAGTCAAGATTGTGGAGCAGGGCGCGAGTTTGGCCTCAAACAATATTGGTTATTTGTTTCCGTTCACAGCTCTCATCAGTATCAACTTGGCAATTATCAATATCTTGCCTTTGCCAGCGTTGGACGGCGGGCAGTTGGCCTTTCTGCTGATTGAGGCCGCGCGAGGCAAACCTCTGCCCAGCCAGTTCCAGGAAAACGTGATGCAGACGGGCTTAGTCGTGTTGCTGGGCCTCGGACTTTTCTTGGTCATTCGTGATACGACACAACTGGACGCGGTACAGCGGTTATTCCAGCAGTAGGAGCGATCGCCCATGCCCCGCATTTCAAAAAAACAGCAGCGTGCCCAAGAAGTATTGGCACGCTTAAAGCAGCTATATCCCGATGCCACCTGCTCTTTGGACTATCAATCTCCGGTGCAATTGCTGGTGGCCACGATCCTCTCCGCCCAATGTACCGACGAACGGGTCAACATGGTCACGCCGGAGCTGTTCCGCCAGTTTCCCGATGCCAGAGCCATGGCTGAAGCCGAAATAGACGCTATTGAAATCCTGGTCAAATCAACAGGTTTCTATCGCAACAAGGCCAAGAACATCCAGGGCGCGTGCCAAAAAATCATGACGGATTTTGGTGGGAAAGTGCCTGCCACCATGGAAGAACTCCTGACACTGCCGGGAGTTGCCCGCAAAACGGCGAACGTGGTGCTAGCCCATGCCTTTGGCATCAACGCTGGCGTCACGGTTGATACCCACGTAAAGCGCCTGAGCGGTCGCCTTGGGTTTACCAAACAAACCGACCCGAAAAAGATTGAGCCGGATTTAATGAAACTGCTGCCCCAGCCCGAATGGGAAAATTGGTCGATTCGGCTGATCTACCACGGACGGGCAGTGTGCAATGCCCGCAAACCAGCGTGCGATCGCTGCGACCTAGCCGATCTGTGCCCTTCTGCTGCTCCACCCCAACCGGTCGCCAAGACCACCTCAAAGGTTGGATAACGTGAATTGGGGATGAGCAGAGTCGGTAGACTCACATCTTGCACCTTGCCAAACCCAAAACCCCTATTTTTGTGGCGCGAAGCGCCGCAAAAATAGGGGTTTTGGGTTTTGAGATATGAGTAGATGAAACTGTGGTGGGATCGCCTTTAATGCCAACCAATCCGCTGTACGGTGCGCTGAGAATGATCCAGCACGACCTCCGGCTCATCGCGAGTGACTAGCAGATCGCAGTGATCGACCTTCTCCAGTCGTTTGAGGGTAATTGGGCTGACATGTCCCGTTTCTTCGATGCGGTAGAACTTGAAACCCATCTGCCGGAGACTGGCCATTTCCTTTGCTGGCTCATGGCCGCAACTTCGCATCTGGTAGGGACTGTACTCCATCACGATCTTGATCGCTTCGTTTTCCTTGAGGAGGGTTTGCATACCCTGGAAAACCTTGGGCTCAGCCCCTTCCACATCAATTTTCATCACATCAATCTTGCGGGTTGCCCCTGTCAGGAACTCATCCAGTGCCACTGCCCGCACGGTGATTTCTTTCAGCTCTTCTCCCAACTTCTTGAGCTGGCGCGGTTTCACCCGACCCAGGGTACTGCCACCCAAATAACGACTGAAGATGCGAAAGGTGAGTTCGCCTGTGGCATCGCTAACCGCCATGTTGTGCAGTTTTACTCGATCCACATAGCCATTGGTAAGCAAGCTATCGAACGCCAGTTGGGTCAGGTCAGGATTTGCTTCAAACGCAATCACTCTACCCTTTTCACCTACTTTTTGAGCCAATAGCAGCGTAAACCAGCCGACATTGCTGCCCACCTCAACCACCTTCATCCCCGGCTCGACCCAAGACAGCAATTGAGCGGTAATCCAAGGTTCCCATAGCCCCTCCATGATGATGTGGGGAGCCAGGCTAACATCGCGAGTATCCAGGAAAATCTTATGACCAAAGCGAGTTTTCGTAAGATAGCGGTAGTCTCCTAGATAGGCTCCGGCAGGGTGCGATCGCTCCTTCACTACGGGATTCCCCGACCGCTCCAACCAACTTTTTACGAGTCGTGCCAATTGCTCTTGCAAATTTCGCAAACCCTTCGCTCCATCCTGTCTGGCCCATCACCCTGGCGGCATGGTATTGCTTGACTTGGCTTCCAAGATCGTGGAAATGCCGTTGCGCCGATCGCGTAGACCGTCGATATGTCGTTCCATATCTTACCTTAGAGCTTGTTTGAAAAGGTTCGGTAAGGTGGTGGATTTCTCTGTCGCACCCCACAGGGACAATCCACATGCAAACCACATTGATTCGACTCCCCCTTGCTCCATAAGATAAGAAACAGGGAAATAAACGTATTTCAGATAGACGCCTCATGATTAATCGTTCATTTAATGCCACGAATCCCGCTGTCTTACGGATTCTGGATGCCAACTTTGACCGCGCTCGTGAAGGCATCCGAATCATTGAAGAGTGGTGTCGCTTCGGGCTAAATCATGGGGAATTTGCCGCTGAGTGCAAAGCCATTCGACAGGAGTTGGGGCACTGGCAAAGCCCAGAGATCCGAGCCTTTCGTGACACTCCTGGCGATCCAGGAACCAACCTGAGCCACCCCCAGGAAGAGTCCCGAGCCAGCGTTACCCAGGTATTGACGGCAAACTTCTGCCGAACCCAGGAAGCACTGCGGGTGCTGGAAGAATACGCCAAGATTGAAACCCCAGAAATGGCGATCGCCTGCAAACAGCTACGCTACCGGGTCTACACTCTGGAAACGAACCTCAGCGGGCACCAACGCTTCCAAAAACTGCAAAAGGCTCAACTCTACCTCGTCACCAGTTCCACCGAGAACCTGTTTGCCACGGTTGAAGCCGCACTCCAGGGTGGGTTACCGCTGGTGCAATATCGCGAGAAAGGCGCTGATGACCTCACCCGCCTGCACCGCGCTAAGAAACTGTGTGAGCTGTGCCATCAGTACGACGCCCTGTTCATCGTGAATGACCGGATCGATATTGCATTGGCGGCAGATGCCGATGGCGTCCACCTGGGACAAGAGGATTTGCCTGTGGCGATCGCCCGCACCATCCTGGGCGCACATCGCATTGTTGGGCGATCGACCACCAACCCCGAAGAAATGGAACGCGCCCTAGACGAAGGAGCCGACTACATCGGCGTTGGCCCCGTCTACGCAACCCCAACCAAAGCCGACAAAGCTGCCGCGGGCCTAGACTATGTCCGCTATGCGGTCGAAAAATCAACCATTCCCTGGTTTGCCATCGGTGGTATTAGCACTGAGACAGTTCACAATGTTCTCAACGCGGGTGCTCAACGGGTATCCGTCGTTCGCGCCATCATGGAAGCTCCCGACCCGACCTTGGCAACCCAATTCTTCCAAGCCCAGCTCACGCGATCGCACCCACACCTCTAACGCACTGGATCGCCCCTCTGTGCCCTCTGTGCCTGTGTGGTTACTTTCCCTTCTATTCCAACTTTTCTCATCCACCATGACCTCCACTCCCGCCATTACCCTCCACGTCAACGGCGAACCCCAGGAATGTCCTTCCGGCATCCACCTGCCTCAGCTCCTACAACAACTCGGCATGAACCCACGCCTGGTCGCCGTCGAGTACAACGGCGAAATTTTGCATCGGCAATTTTGGGATGAAACCGAACTTCAGGGGGGCGATCGCCTCGAAGTTGTCACCATTGTGGGAGGCGGCTAGGCGCGATTGGCGCTATTCTCACAGCAGTACGGTTTTCCCGCCCCAAAGCGGCGGGAGTTGTCCATACCCTTAATTTTTGTAAAACGGTACATTAATAAACAGATTTGAATGAAATGGGCGGTTTTTATGCGTAACAAACGATTCGGTTGGATTCGATCCTGGCTGAAGCCCTTGCTCATTTTTACCCTCGTCTTTTCGCTGGTGTTCGGACAGGCAGGGGATGCAATGGCAGCCATGCGGGGCGGTGGACGCATTGGTGGCGGTAGCTTCCGTGCCCCTTCTCCCACCCGCACCTACACCCCCAGTCGTCCCTACACTTCTCCGGGAGGCGGTGTGTATCCGGGCGGTGGCTTCGGCTTCCCCTTCTTGATTCCGCTGTTTGGCTTTGGCGGTGGCTTTGGCGGACTCTTCACGCTTCTCATCTTCTTCTCCCTGGCCAATTTCTTGGTGCGCTCCCTTCGAGGCAGTGGGGATGGCGGCGAAGCAATGGGCTACAGCGCACCCTCCATCACCATCAGCAAATTGCAAGTGGGCTTGCTAGCCGATGCGCGATCGCTCCAGGCTGACCTAAACCGTTTGGCACAGACCGCTGACACGGCAAGCTCTGCAGGCTTAGCCAAGGTGTTGCAAGAAACCACACTGGCTATTAGTCGTCACCCCGAATATTGGGTCTATGGCGGATCGAACAGCAGTAAGTCGCGCCTAGAAATGGCCGAGGCTGAGTTCAACCGTTTGGCATTGACCGAGCGCAGCAAGTTCAGTGGCGAAACCCTCTCCAATGTCAATAATCAGATTCAGCAAGCACCAATCGATGTTTCTCTATCTGATGACCCGTCGGCTTTGACGCAAGACCCTGGCGAGTACATTGTGGTGACGCTGGTGGTTGCCTCTCAAGGATCATTGCAGCTACCCAAAATTGATAGCAGCGAAGACCTGAGGAAAGCACTGACTACATTGGGAGCGGTTTCTAGCGATCGCCTGCTGGCCTTGGAAGTGCTCTGGACGCCCCAAGTGGAGGGTGAGACCCTCTCGGCAGAAGAGGTGGTCGCAGAGTACCCTGAACTCAGACTGGTATAGCCTAGTGCTGATTGAGCTGGAAGCCATTTGCAGACAGGTTTTCTGCTCCAGTGCTGACTATCGATAGTGGGATATTAGAGGGGGCCAACGCCCCCCTTTTTTTTGAGAATTTTGCCCCTGTGCGATCGCCATAGACATTCGCAGCACCGCCATCAATTTTTCAAAGTGTAAAAGTTAATACTTTCTTGGTATCTTCTGCCTGTTAAAACCTCTAGTAACTGATTGTTAGAGGATCAGTTATCGCAAGTGCCTCGATGCTTTTCAGCGCATTGAACGTTTTGGTTGTCTAAATTTCTGAGAATGGTTTGTTATTTCATTAATTGAATAGTAAGAGGTTCCTAGGGTTCCGGCTTTTCACTGAGTGTCTGGTCCGAGAGGAGCCGATCGATTGTTTCAGGGATAAGTTTGCCTTGAATTCATTCGATTACACGGAAGGATAAAAGCCTGGGAGGACAGTTATTCACTGACTCCTGGGCTTTTCTAATTTGGCACCATTCCTGATACGACAAATCTGATGTGGCGAAGTTAGCGTGACCCGTCTAATCACTCAAACCTAGCCAATCAATACAGCTTTAGAAAACTGCAAATGAAATGGGCGTGTCGTTTTTAAACATTCAAAGACCTCAACTGCACTAACGAGAAATCAACAATCACCTCGGAAAAGGAAGAACGCAGCAATGGGCGATCGCTCTCTGAGTTCATACAAAAATCGTTCCGCAAATAACCTGGCTGCCTGACACAATTCATAGTCCCAGTTGTTTATCAATTAGGAGTAACTCTTAATGACAGAAAAAATTCTATTTTGGGGAATTGTTATTTTCCTCTTTGCCACCCTTGGTATCGGCGTCGTAGCCTCCAAGAAAGTCAAGGGTGACAGCGTTAATTATCTGGTAGCGGGTCGGGGACTGGTCTTGCCCCTAGCCGCAGCAACCCTGATGGCGCAATCAGTTGATTCCAATGCCACCCTGGGCAACACCGACTTGACTTCAGCCTTTGGATTTTGGGCAGGAGCATCTCTCCCCGTAGGCTTAGCACTTTGCCTGTTTCTGGCAGGGCTATTTTTTGCCAAACCCCTGAACCGCATGCAGCTGATCACGCTGCCCGATTTCTATCGGGTCAAGTATGGCCGCACCGTTGAGGTGGTTGCGTCTCTGCTCATGGTCTTGAGTTTTGCGTTTTTGTTGGCAGGAAACTTGGTTGCTGGGGGCGTTTTGTTTGAGACCTTCCTGGGCACAAGCTACACCGGCGGCGTGATGATGCTAGCCATCATCGTCTTCATCTACACCGTGATGGGGGGCCTGTTCGCTGTTGCCTACACCGACGTAGTTCAGGTCGCCGTAGCGCTGATTGGTTCCGTTATTCTGATTGCTTTCGTTGGTTTGAACTTCGGGTTGTCAATGCCAGCAGAGGTCGGCCCCTTTGCATTTGATCAGCTCACCCAGCCCGCCTCAGGAGCCGTCATCAACTGGGCGACGATCCTGGCCTTAGGCTTTGGGAACTTGGCGGCGATCGACTTCATGGCACGTATTTTTGCCGCTGAAACCCCTGAAACGGCTCAGCGGGCTTGCCTATTTGCTAGTGGCGGCACCTTACTGGTCGGTATTCCCTTTTCCATCATTGCCCTGTCCGCAGGTAGCATTTTGGAGAGCGTCGGTGCGCCGACCGATGGGGCCGTTTTGTTGGGGTTGATCCAAAACGTGATTCCCCCCGTCTTGGGACTGATCATCCTAGCTGCTATCATTTCAGCTTCTCTGTCCACAGGAGACGGTGCGATTTTGGGCACTTCTTCTGTGCTAGCTCACAATGTTCTTGGCATTCGTCATGATGCAATGCATGGCCCTGGCGGCGACAAGTTGCTGAACCTGACGCGCGTTATGGCAATCGTCATTACAGCGTTGGGCATCTTTTTCGCGCTGCGGGTTCCCGAAACGGGCGTGTTGCTGGTACTGGCTTTCGACATGATGATGGCAGGAGTTGTCGTTCCCTTAGCGGGTGGCCTGTTCTGGCCAAAGTCGAACCGCTATGGCGCATTGGCATGCATCATCACAGGCTCGCTCACTCGCTTGCTGCTGTTTGTGCTGATGCCCACCGCATTTGGCGCTGACAACACACTACTTTATATCCCCAATCCCGTCTTCACCCCCGATTTTGATGGGTTCCCAACACTTATCAGCCCGCTGGTCGGTTTGGTGGTGTTCGTTGTGGTGTCATTGATGACCCAGGGACGCGATCGCCTGCAACCTATCACCACAGATGCGGGCGCTGAAGCCGAATCCTTTATCAGACGCTAAGCAAATATCGGGTTAGTTCAACATCTCGCCGCGTGTCTTTATCTGAATGCACAAGGCGAAGACCATAGAAAACAGGACTCAGAGCATCATGCTTTCTGAGTCCTGAATATGAGAGAGATTCGGCGGACACCGGGCTTAAAGCACCCGGTGTTTTTTTGTAGCGATCGCCCTTAGTTGCCATTGTCAACCAGGTTATCGAGTTGGTTATTGACCGAGCTAACGAATGCGCCATCTTGCAGCGCTTCGGCGGAGAGACGACCGGAAGCGATCGCGGCTTCGATCACATCTTCAGCAACAATGTCACCTGTCGCGATGCCGGATTCCAATGCGCCATAGCCAGGGATACCCACTTCATCGAAGCTACCGCGATAGGCCAAACTGGTGACTTGGAAGGGAGTCAGCTGCGTTTTGGTCATTTCAGCGGCTTCAGCAACGGGAGCCAAAGCGGTCGTTGCGATAACGAGAGACAAAGCAGTAGTTGCAACGTTCATGATGAATGTCCTTTTGTGTGTGAGGTGTACGAGTAAATGTGTGAGGTGTGCGAAAACTGAAGCATTTGGTGTGTGAAAGTGTGTCAGGCAGTGCTTCAGCGTTGATTCACTTGTAATACGCCCCACAACCTAAGCTGGATGCTGATTTTCTCGTGATTTGCAAGCATCTGAAACGTGATACTCATCACATGCCGTTTGCCAATTTGCTGCTGTCTACTAGCCAAACCGCAGAGCTTATGGTGCGACGCGCTACAGTCAAAGCAAGGATAAGGAGAGCCTCGTTCCGATGAACCAATCGCTTCAGCCAGCCTTCCAACAACCCTGGACTGCTAACTATGCCAAATTTTTGGCACTGGTATTGCTCTACGGAGCCAGCGTTCACATTGGCAACATGGCCGGATTCACAGGGACACCCTGGCTATCAACACCGTTGCTATGGCGGGGCATGGATGTTGCTCTGCTAGGCTTTGATATCGTGACGGCGATCGCCCTCTGGCGCGGTCTTTCCTGGTCGGTGTGGCTCTTGTTTGGCGGTATGACGCTTCTACAGTTTTTGCCTTACACAGTCTTGCGATCGCACTTTGTCCTCAAACCCGAAGATGCCCAAACCTTGAATGGACTCTTAGGTACTGAGGGCATACTCCTGGCCATCTTTGCCCTCCTCCTTTGGCTCAAGAAGTGATGCCATGACCTTTGAACAGTAGTGGTTCAGAAAAGCAATGGCGCGATTTCTTAGGCATAAGGTCTACATTGCTGAACGGCTATCGAATCGTCAGTACAGCCTTTCCACTAAACCGACGTGCGAGTAAATCGCCCGCCAGTCTTGGTGTTTCTGACCAATCTGCTTCAGTGATAGCAGGCACCTGAAGGCGACCGGCCTCAACTAATCGAAGTAAACGACCAAGGCCAACGGATGATGGCTCAATGTCAACTTCACTGTAGAGCGTGAGTCCGTACATTCGACGCTGTCCCCCATTTCCGTATAAGTCCATCAACGTGAGCGACGTTTCATAGCTCTTCGACCCGCCGTAGGATACTAGAGTCCCGCCCTTGTCTGTAGCCTTAAGCAGGGAACCGATCAAATCGCCACCAATACCATCCACAATGAGTCGATAAGGCCCTTCGGTATCAATCCCCTGGCCATCTGCTGTCACAACAACGGCATCAGCACCAATTTCGCGGGCAAATGACTCCTGCTCCCGACGGCGCACCTGAGCGATCGCTCTTGCTCCGCTGAGTTTAGCGAGTTGTAGGGCAAAGAACCCCACACCGCCTGTGACACCCGTGATCAGAGCTGAGTGCCCCAGGATTCTGTCCCCTTTATCGACAGCCGCGAGGGCAGTGAGTCCAGCGACGGGGAGCGTTGCGGCCTGGGCATCAGAGACCCGATCGGGAATCACCGCAAAATACTCGCGATCGCCAATGACGTATTCAGCAAACGCATCCATCTGTGGTCGCCAACCGACGACTCGGGTTCCCTTCTGAGGCCCACTGCCATCATCAGCAGGCGCTTCAATCGTACCAACATAATCCCATCCAATGGTGCGGCCTTTTGCAGTAGGGGACTGAGCAAAACTAACTTCACCCCGATTGAGAGAAAAGGCCGTGACTTTCACGAGGCTCTGGTGGGGCAACGGTTGTGGACGCTCTGTCTCTACAAATCCAATACCGCCGAGCTCGTCTGCATTCATAATGAGGCGTTTCATAGTTCTATCCTCGGTTGTTTGGTTGATAGGCAAGAAATTTTAAGCTGACGAAAGTTTGGCTTCCTAAGCTTTCTAAGAAGCCGTAAGGGACACAGCACAATTCAAACCTGCGTGAACTGTGGAGATGGGCTCAGTCGCGAACGAACTTCATCGGCACTCAGCACTTTGTTCCAAATAGGGCTGGGTGGGTCAAGTGGCCGCGAATCGGCTAGGGTTCCTAAATCCACGGGTTCAAATCCTGCATCCTGTATCAAAGATGCAACAACAGGTTTGTCCTCTGCGTCGCCTGCAAGTGGCATAGCCACCTGTGGATTGCGACGATGCGCATGTTGTTGCAAATAGCCCGTCCATAGAGTTGTAAACGCTTTCACGATCCGAGCAGTCGGTAGCTTGTCTGCCATCACTAACCCAGCAATTTCGCGATCGCCAATCACTCGTTCTATCCCGCCCCCTTCTGTGGAGCGCAGGGGGTTGGTCGCATCAATCACGACTTTGTTAGTAACGTGGGGTGCAATCTGGGCGAGGGCTTCATCGACCGTTGAATAGTTAACAGCTAGTAGTAAGACTTCCCCCTCGATCGCAGTTTGAGTGACTGTTGCTGCTTTTGCAGAGCTTCCCAGTTCCTGAATGATGGAACTGAGCGTTTCAGGATGACGTGAACTGAGCAGGACCGAATGCCCTGCCTGAATCCATAGTTTTGCTAGTGTTTGCCCGACATCTCCAGCCCCGATAATGCCAATTTTCATAACAGACCTCTTGATTACTTTTAGATTGGGTTGGATGGGTTGTGCCATCCGTTTGTTTCTAAATCAAGAATAAACGGGATGCCTTCTGAGAAAAATAGGGCTAAAGTGAATTCATTGTTCACCAAAAGTTATTAATAAACAGTCGATAAGCAATGAAAAGCTTGAGTAACGTCACGACCTTCCTTCAAGTGGCAGAATCCCAGAGTTTTGTGCAAGCAGCCAATTCCCTCGGTCTTTCTGCTCCGGCAGTCAGCAAAGCCATTGCCAAGCTTGAGGAAGAGCTTGGGGTTAAGCTCCTCCATCGCACAACTCGCAGTGTCAGCTTGACGCCTGAAGGCGAACGGTTTTATGACGGCGTTAAGCCGTTGCTCAAGGAAATGGCTGCCCTAACCACTGAGCTAACCGAAAGCTTAAGTCAACCTCAAGGGCGCTTGAGAATTAGCATGGGAGCTGCTTACGGACGTATTTGGGGCACTCGGCTGATGCCTGCTTTCTTAAAGCAGTACCCTCAGATCGCAGTTGAGCTTTCCTTAGATGATCGTGATGTTGACCTGGCCGCAGACGGGGTCGATATTGCTCTGCGCATTGGTTCATTACCAGATAGCGCAAATCTGATCGCTCGTCCTCTGTTGACGGATCCATTGATGACCTGTGCAACGCCTGCCTATCTTGAGAAAGCAGGCTATCCTCAGCACCCTGACGATTTAGATAAGCACAACTGTCTCAATTTCCGCAATCGGAAAACTGGGCGACCGATGCCTTGGTTTTTCACTATTAATGGGACCGTTGAGCGAAAGTTGGTCAGTGGTAATTTGACCATTGATGATGGGGAAGCGGTTGGAAAAAGTGCGATCGCTGGCGTGGGAATCAGTCAAATGCCAGGTTATATGGCAGCAGCAGCGTTAGAACAAGGACTTTTGCAAGAAGTTCTACAGGACTATCGACCTCCAGCCGTCCCTATCACAGCACTGTATCTAGAACGTCGATTGGTTTCCCCTAGGATTCGAGCGTTCATCGACTTCATGGTGAACCAAAAGAAGCAGGACTCAGATTCAATGCTCTGAGTCCTAGTGTGAGGAGAACTTACGTATGGCTAGTTGAAAGCGAGGAAAGCAATTCTTAGTTGCCGTGGTCAACCAGATTATCGAGTTGGTTATCGACCGAGCTCACGAATGCGCCATCTTCTAGAGCTTCAGCGGAGAGACGACCGGAGGCGATCGCCGCTTCGATCACATCTTCAGCAACGATGTCGCCTGTCGCGATGCCAGATTCCAATGCGCCATAGCCAGGGATACCCGCTTCATTGAAGCTGCCGCGATAGGCCAAGCTGGTGACTTGGAAGGGAGTTAGCTGAGTCTTGGTCATTTCAGCCGCTTCAGCAACGGGAGCCAGAGCAGTCGTAGCGATAACGAGAGACAAAGCAGTGGTTGCAACGTTCATGATGAGTGTCCTTTTAAGTGTGAGGTGTATAAGAACTGAGGCGTGATGTATGTGAAGTGTGCCTCAGTGTCGATTCACTAGTAATACGGTCGGGAATGCTCTCTGGATGAGGGTTTTCTAGTGATTCATAAATCAGATTTGGGTGATCTGTATCACTGTGATAGATGCATAGGGACCCTTTGGCTGTCCTGCGATCGCCCCTTCTCGCTGTCATCCGCTACAACACCCGATCGACATCCGTAGAGTTACGGCGATCGCTGTTAGAACTGCTACGGCTTTGGGCAATCTGTTGACTACGTTTGGGCATTTCGCCAAAGCCCCGAACGCTTCTCTTGCTACCGGGTCGTCGTTGGATTAGCAGGAGAGCGATCGCCCCATGTCTTTCCCAATCGCCCCATCTTTTTGCAATTACCAGATATATCCATCAAGGATTTCTCATGACCTTTTCAGCAGAATTCAACCTCTCCGAGCTTGACGGTAGCAACGGCTTCGTCATTAACGGTATTGATCAGGGTGACAACTCCGGTATTTCGGTGAGCGGAGCAGGGGATATCAATGGCGATGGCTTCGATGACCTCATCATCGGTGCAGACCGTGCTGACCCCAATGGCGAAGGCTCTGGAGAGAGCTACGTGGTGTTTGGGGGCAATCAGGGCTTTGCTGCTAGCTTAAATCTCTCCACCCTTGATGGCAGCAATGGTTTTACCATCAACGGCATTGATGAGGGTGACTTCTCCGGTTTTTCAGTCAGTGGGGCAGGAGACATCAATGGCGATGGCATCGATGACCTTATCATCGGCGCAGATGGTGCCGACCCCAATGGCGATCGCTCTGGTGAGAGCTACGTGGTGTTTGGGAGCAGCCAGGGCTTTGCGGCCAGCCTGAATCTCTCCACCCTCAATGGCAACAATGGTTTTGTCATCAATGGCATTGATGAAGATGACCTCTCCGGATATTCGGTGAGTGGAGCAGGGGATATCAATGGCGATGGCATTGATGACCTCATTATTGGCGCATTCGATGCCGATCCCAACGGTGAAGGATCTGGGGAGAGCTATGTAGTGTTTGGGAGCAACCAGGGCTTTGCGGCCAGCCTGAATCTCTCTACCCTTAATGGCAACAATGGCTTTGTCATCAACGGCATTGATGAAGGTGACTATTCCGGGTATTCGGTAAGCGGGGCGGGAGACGTCAATGGCGATGGCATTGATGACCTCATCATCGGCGCAGATAGTGCCAGTCCCAATGGCGACTATTCCGGGGAAAGCTACGTGGTGTTTGGGAGCAACCAGGGCTTTGCGGCCAGCCTGAATCTCTCCACCCTCAATGGCAACAATGGCTTTGTCATCAATGGCATTGATGAGTTGGATTTCTCCGGCAGTTCGGTGAGTGGGGCGGGAGATATCAATGGCGATGGCGTCGACGACCTCATCATTAGCGCACCCTATGCCGACCCCAATGGCAACTTCTCCGGGGAGAGCTATGTGGTATTTGGCAACCGCCAGGGCTTTGACGCAAGCCTTGATCTCGCTGACCTCAATGGCGGCAACGGCTTTGTAATAAATGGCATTGATGCGTACGACTTCTCCGGCAGTTGGGTGAGCGGGGCAGGCGATGTCAATGGCGATGGTTTCGATGACCTCATCATCGGTGCACCCTATGCCAACCCCAATGACACCTACTCTGGAGCCAGCTACGTGGTGTTTGGAAGCGACCAGGGCTTTGATGCGAGCCTTGATCTTGCTGACCTCGATGGCCGTAATGGCTTTGTCATCAATGGTGTTGCAGCCTATGACAGCTTTGGCATTACGGTAAGTGGAATCGGGGATTTCAACGGCGATGGGACTAATGACCTCATTATCGGTGCATCGGGTAATGACTCCTTTTCTTTTGAGGATCCTGGGAAAAGCTATGTGGTGTTTGGTCAGGCACCTCCTACGGTTGGCATCACCGCGACCGATGCGCAAGCAGCTGAAGCAAGCATTGATACGGCGACGTTTACCGTTACTCGTGCTGGGGATACAACTACAGCATTGACTGTGTCCTACAGGGTAGCGGCTCGTTCTACTGCCACCAATGGAGCAGACTTTGTGGCACTTTCAGGCACGGTGACGATTCCTGCGGGAGAAACCTCCGCTACCATTGCCCTCACACCGATTGATGACAGCCTCGGTGAAGGAAGCGAAACCCTTGTACTGCAACTAATCGATGCTGCGGACTATAGGCTCGATGCAACGGCATCTCAAGCATCTATCACGATCGCCGACGATGATCCAACCCCAAGGGATGATATCTTGACGGGCACCGACCGCCGCGATGTGATTTTTGCGCTATCGGGCAATGACCGAGTTAGTGGTCTTGGCGGTAACGATCGCCTTGCGGGCGAAGCAGGCAATGACCAACTCTCAGGCGGTACCGGGCGCGACAACCTCCTGGGCGGTAGCGAAACGGATTCCTTGACAGGCGGTGCGGGTAATGATCGCTTGCTTGGAGGCACAGGCAATGACCGCATCACAGGGAATGCAGGTAACGATCGCCTGGTGGGGGGCGCGGGTGCCGACAACCTCCTAGGGGGTGCAGGCAACGATCGCCTGTTCGGTGGCGCAGGCAATGACACGCTACTCGGCGGTGGCGGCAATGACCAACTGCGGGGGAGTGGCGGCGATGACCTGCTCAATGGTGGAGCGGGTAATGACCGGATGCTGGGCGGTGCAGGCAATGACACCCTGAATAGCCAGGGTGGTGACGATGCCCTTCGAGGTGGGGCTGGGCACGATGTGTTGCGCGGTGGCGCAGGCAATGATCGCATCGCGGGTGAACTGGGCAATGACCTGATTACAACGGGAGCTGGGCGCGATCGCATCAGCATCCGTCCTGGTCAGGGTTTCGATCGCGTCACTGACTTTACCAACGGGCAAGATCGTATCGTCCTCGGCGGCATTCGCTTTGGACAACTCTCGATCCAGCAACGCAACGACGATGTGCTGATTTCCCGAGGCAATGAGCGCTTGCTGCTGCTGCAAAATATAGGGGTTGGACAAATCAACGAAGCGGATTTCGTTTGATACAACACTTCAATCGTTCACCGACTCTTCCACAAAGAAACAGGACTCAGAGCATACTCTGAGTCCTGGTGCGAGGAGAAATTGCAAATGGCTACGTTGGAATCTGAGGAACGCAGTCCTTAGTTACCACGATCAACCAGACCTTCGAGTTGGTTGTCTACAGAGCTGACGAAGCTGCTGTCTTCCAAAGCTTCGGCAGAGAGACGACCGGAGGCGATCGCTGCTTCGATCACGTCTTCAGCGACGATGTCGCCAGTGGCGATACCGGATGCCAGTGCATCATAGCCAGGGATACCCGCTTCATTGAAGCTACCGCGATAGGCCAAGCTGCTGACTTGGAAAGGGGTCAGAGTTTTGGTTGTTTCAGCCGCTTCAGCAACGGGAGCCAGAGCAGTTGTGGCGATAACAAGAGACAAAGCAGTGGTTGCAACGTTCATGATTTGTGTCCTTTTAAATGTGAGGTGTACGAGCACTGAGGCCTTTAGTGCGTGTGAAGCAGGTGAAAGTGTGTGTGAAGCTTGCCTCAGTGTTGATTCACTAGTAATACGCACTGGAATCGAAGCTGGATGCGGGTTTTCTTGTGATTCGTGAGCGTCTGTATAGTGATCTTCGTCACGTACAGCGCTATGTGCCTAGATACAACCCACTAATCTTTGAAAGATTGACGCTACAGGGCTTTCCAGCATTATTTGTTTGAATCCCAATGCGTAATACCAATTCGCTAAGAACCCACTACAGATTATTTTTTGAAAGCCGCGCAGTGCAAGGCTTTCAAAAAATTAATCTGGTTTTGGTTTTCGTAGAATTGGTATAAAACTTGCTTGAGGAAAGCCCCCCAGTTTTGAACACACCGGAGGGCTGATGGCGACGATGAGCGCTGATGGGCTGCGCTTAGGGCACCCAGCTCTCTATTGGGGTTTAACCGACGAGGGCATCTACCTCAGCGGTGCCAATGTTAAAGCCTGCGGTAAACGCCGTGACATCAAACACCTGATTGAGCACCGTTGCCGCATCATTGGTCAGGCTGACACCGACATGATCCAGCTCTAGGTTGGTGCGATCGCCCGCTGCACTGGTTTCCACGCTGCCAACCTCTAAATCGAAGAGGGAAGCACGGGTCAGGAGATCGCCATTGACGGTAACCAGACCAGAGAGAGCGGCATCGCCATCCACATTAGAGATGATGAAATCTGAAAGGGTCACGACTGTATGCCCAGCTTGCAGACTCAGGCCACCACTGTGGATAATTTCGACTTCGGTTTGGGCCAAATCGGCTGCTCCGCCCGTAATCAGAAAATCTGCAACGCCGTCGATGATGTCCGTGCCGCCAAAGCCTGACGCATGAACTCCCAGCGATCGCAACGCATGGAGCAAATCGTTGCTGAGTTCGACAGAGGTATCGCCAGCCGGGGCAACATCCAGCGTCGCCGCCATAGCCATCTCGGTTTCAAACAGAGCTGCTTCCATTTCTGGCGCATCTACCACGGCCACCTCAGCACTGGTCGGTGTACCAAGGACATCCCCCGTGGCCGTTTCCACAAACGCATCGACTTGCGCTGTACCAATACTGAACCCTTCGGTGAAGGCCGTCACCTCGAACACTTGATTCAGCAGCGCCGCCGCATCGTCGCTCAGGGTCACTGCCACATCCGTTAGATCGAGATTGGTCAGGTCATCGGTGGCGATCGCCTCCAGACCACCAAGTTGCAGATCAAACAGAGTGGCGCGGGTGACCAAATCGCCATTGACCGTCACCAAACCGCTAAGGGTCGACGTGCCATCAAGATTGGTGATGATGAAATCGGTCAGGGTCACTTCGGTATCGCCAGCGGTGAGTGTCAGTCCGCCACTGTGGACAATCTCGACCTGGGTATCGGTCAGATCCGCTGCACCACCTGTGATGCCAAAGGCGATCGCCCCGTCCTGAATAGCACTCTCGCCAAACCCAGAGGCTTCGACACCCAAGGTTGTCAATGCACTGACAAGGTCACTACTGAGGGCAACGGTCGTCGTGCCCATCGGTTCTGGCTCGGGCGCGGGCACACCCAGAACATCTCCCGTTGCGGTTTCGACAAACGCATCCACCTCAGCCGTCCCGATGCTAAAGCCTCGGCGAAAGGCATGCACATCAAAGGCTCGGTTGAGTGCCCGGGCAGCACGGCCCGTGAGGGTGACATTCACATCGGTCAAACCCAGATTGGTCAGGTCATCCAGCGCCGTTGCCTCAACATCGCCGATATGCAGGTTGAACAGGGGGAGTCGCGCGACCAAATCACCATCGACCGTCACCAGTCCCGAGAGTCGCGATCGCCCGTTCACATTAGAAATGACAAAATCACTCAACGTGACCGCTGTATCACCCGCCGTGAAGGTCAAGCCCCCTGCATGGGCAATTTCCACCTGGGTATCCTGCAAATCCGCCGCGCCCCCCGTGATTTGAAACGCAGCCGCACCCGCCTCAATGGTTGTGCCACCAAAGCCTTCCACCTGAACGCCCAAGCCGCCCAGGGCATCCACCAGCGCCGTGCTGAACGCAACCGTCGTGGCTCCACCGGGCGAATCGACGGCTGCCGTTGTCCCCAGGATGTCTTCGGTCGCTGTGTCTACCGCTGTGTCTATGTTGGCAGTGCCGATACCAAAGCCCGATTCAAAGGCGGTCACTCCAAACACCTGATTGAGAGCGATCGCCGCTGTCTGCGTCAGGATCACATCCACATCGGTGACATCCACATCGGTGACATCCACATTGGTTGCATCTCCGTCGTCACTTGTCGCCAGATCGCCCCCTTGCAATTGAAACAGGGGCAGCCGTGCCAGCACATCGCCATCGACCGTGACAAGTCCAGTTAGGAGGGAACCGTGGTTCACATTAGAAATCACAAAATCGGTCAAATCCACCGTCGTATCGCCTGCCTGGAGCGTCAAGCCACCGTTGTGAATCACCTCCAGGCGTGTGTTATCCAGGTCGATCGCCCCGCCAGTAATTCCAAAATCGGCGACGCCATCCATGATTTCAGTGCCACCAAACCCCGACGCCTGAACACCCAGCGAGGTCAAGGCATCGATTAGCCCACCACTCAAGGCAACAGAGGTCACATTATTCGTTGACATAGCATTGCTTCTCCACAGTGATGAATGTCAGTCATGAGATGTCAGGTTGGGAGGCGCTGAAAACCGTGACATGGCTATGCCTGTCTTCAGCACCTCCTAGGTTTTGTCAAATTAGCCAGGTCTAAACCTTGCGGACTCGGGTGCCTATTCGGGAATCAGGACGCGATCGATGACGTGAATCACGCCATTGCTAGCGGGGACATCCGCCTGAATCACTGTCGCGTCGTTGACTTGCACTGTGCTGCCTTGAACCATCAGATCCACCGATGAGCCCTCAACGGTGGCCGCTTCGCCGGGATGAATATCGCTGGAAGTCACTGCGCCGGGCACGACATGATAGGTGAGGATCTGAACCAGGCGATCGCGGTTTTCGGGTTGCAACAAGGCCTCAACGGTGCCCGCTGGCAGCGCAGAAAACGCTTCATCGGTCGGCGCAAACACGGTGAAGGGACCATCCCCCCGCAGCGTGTCTTCCAATCCTGCCGCTTGCAGAGCAGCCGTCAGGGTTTGAAACGAATCGCTGCTCGCCGCTACATCCACGACGGTCGGCTCTGCCTGAGCCACACCATAAGCTGCAACAGGAGTGCGATCGGGAGAAACCTCACGGGGAGCCGATGCCACAGAGGCGATCGGTAGCGCGGCAAACAGTACACCCGTGGCGCAGAGCCATTTCATGGCAGCCGAAAACGATGGACGAACATCCATAAATCCTTGCTCCTATTTAGCTATGAAAGGGTTAGATGAGAAATTGCGTCCGCAGAAACATCGTTGAACCCCGGGGTGGTCTCGCCGGACAGCTATGATATGCACGAGCCGCCCGATCGGATTTAAAAAAGTTAAAAAAATTGGAAGTTGGCACTTTAGGCGATCGCTTCAACCCGCCAAAACGCTGGTTTGCCCAAGGGAACCATCAATTCCAACCCTTCTTTGCACACAACACGGAACATCTTTTCCGCTCCCTCCAACGAACAAGATCGCCTTGCAAAGCCCAACACACGGAGCTTAGGGCAGATGATTATTTGGAACCCGTGTAGCGCTACGTGGGCTTCAAACAATCATTGAGTCCATGGCTATTGCATACCCGCGACCCATCAGCCAGTCGGGAATTGCAACAAACTGTGTATTTTTACATCACCACATGAATTTAGTTTTTAACTTTTGTTTAACAACTTGAACTGTTGTGACCTATGTCACAGCCAATACTTGTATGATCCCTAATAACCCTAGCCAAATGCCCCCGCGCGCGACTACACAACCGTTTCGTTTTGATCCGCAGGTGTCCCATGCAATCAAGCTTCAATTCAACCGATGAGAATTTGCTGGCCAATCTCTGGGCTAAGAAGTACTTGAAACAGTTAGCCTCCAATGAAAAAGCGAGCCATAGCTCCTTGCCTTTATCCGACCGCCATCAGATTGCCAAGCGCCTGATGGAGCGATTACGGTTTAGCAGCTCGCAAGCTTGGACTAAAACCGAAGCCCTTTTAGTTAAAGAACTACCCAAGCATCGCCTTGATATCAATTCCATCAATCCTTGGAAGATTTCTGAAGACTCCCATAAGTTATTTGAGCAAGCCTGCGAGAGCTATCAACGCCAAATGACACCCGAGCAGTTCTCGGGGATCATCGCGCCGCAGTGCGGTCAGCTCAGACAACAACATACGACGGTGGATCCACGCCTACAAGGCTTCCTCAGCATGCAGTTTCACTACACCGGGCAGTTTTTGCTAGAGGAACTTCCCCCCGTCGAACGTGTCCTAATCGCGGATTACTTCAAGGTGATGGATGATCACCTATATATGCCACTGCAACGGCTCTATGATGCAGCCGCTCAGTTGCCGTATCAAGCTCTGGCACTCGTCGCCACCCGTGAGCTATTACCCCTTTCTACCCAAATCGCTGAGTTCATTTGTGCTCAAGTTGCCGAAAACAACCCCACCTATCGCTGTAACAGCGGCAGACTCAATGCACCGGAAGTAAGAACCTCTAGCATTCGAGATATTGAAATGTTCCAAATCTATCTCTGCCTCTGCGTGCTGGAAAACAATATCGCTTCAATCCAGCAAGAGCTGTTCCCGCTGTGTGTGATGCTTTACCCGCCCCTCAAGGTTCGCTGGTCACTGGTGCGCCAATTGGTCACAGGTCTCACCCACGAGCTACAAACCCGCCTCACGCCCGAAAGCTTCAGCGTCTTTATGCCCTATCTCCAAAGCCTGCATGGGCTCTTTTCGGAGGAGGTTTTTCCTGAAACCGAGACGGCGAAGCTCGCAGCTTAATAGGGCGATCGCGCCTTCATTGACTATCCACCCCTCGCCTCTTGAGGGATTTCCGTGTCTTGGTCATCCTTTTAGGCATCCTTGTCGGTTTGCCCTTCCCTCTGCTTGCTAAATTTTTTATTCTTTTTGAGTGGTAGCTATGTCCGTCTGCCATCATCAGGTTGCACGGGTGTATCCGCCAAACGCTTGCAGCCATTCACTTGTATCTATCGATCTAAGGATTGACCATGCCGAAGCAAAAGGAATACCGCGAACAACTCAAAGGTGAACTCAGCACCTTATTCGATCTCATTGAGTTGAAGGATAACCAGAAACAATACATGCGAGGGCGCTGGATGGATCAGGTTCTGTGGATGGAAGGCCGTGCCGTTCGTGCCCGCGACTGGTATTACCGTCTCAGGCTCACCACCATCATTGGCGGCGTCATTATTCCCATCCTCGTGAGTCTCAACCTGGGGGGAAACCAGCGCAACCTATCCATCGCCGTTCGATCAGTCACGATTAGCTTGGGAGGTATTGTTGCTGTTAGCTCCGCAATTGAAGAATTTTTTCACTACGGTGAGCGCTGGCGGCACTATCGTCGTAGCGTCGAGTCGCTCAAAACTCAGGGCTGGCAGTTTTCACAACTAACGGGCATCTACGGCAACTACAAGACCCACAGCGATGCCTTCCGTGCTTTCACCATGCAGGTCGAAGACATTGTTCAGCGCGATGTTGAGATTTATGCATCCAAGGTGGTCGATGAAAATCCGGAAGACAATGAAAGCCAGGAAGCTATTGTAGAAGCCTATACCAACCCCACACCCTAAGCAGTGTTGTGTCTTGCACTGACCTAAAACAGCGGCCGCATGTTGATCCTTCCCTGATTCCGGGCATGTTAAATCGTTAGTAAGTCTCGGAGAAGCTGATGCTTCTGGAGGCTGGACTTTATACAGCAGTGCATCTCAGTTCGCGCTCGGGCTAGCGTGTAACTCGCGACCTTTCCCATTCCTGCTCCCCACACAGGAGTCATCACTTCACCCATGCATCAGGTCGATCAACTGACATTTGCCAATGGTCACCAAGCGATGACCGTGCGCTTGCGGCGGGGAGGAGAGCTAGATGCAACGTTGACCCACCTCAAGCTGACAAGTCCCTGTCCAACGCTTGTGCTAGTCGGCGGCGCGAGTGGGCTGTCAGCAGACGCGATGGAATACTTGCGATCGCTCTTCACTACAGTCCTTGCACCCTTTGCCGAAGCACAGCAGCTCCTGGTAATTGATGGGGGCACCGATGCCGGGGTCATGCAACTCATGGGGCAGGCGCGTCAGAGCATCCAGGGAACGTTTCCGCTGCTGGGGGTGGCTGCGATCGGCACTGTCATTTTGCCCAACGCGCCACCCCCAAAGGATGGAGCCCATTTAGAGCCGAATCATAGCCATTTCTTTTTAGTGCCCGGAGCCGTGTGGGGGGATGAAGCTCCGTGGATCGCGCGGGTCGCCACCCAGCTCTCCTTCACACAACCGTCCCTAACCATTTTGGTGAATGGCGGCAAGATTGCTTGGCAGGATGTCGAAAACAGCATTCGAGAACATCGCCCGGTGCTGGTGGTTGGGGGGAGTGGCCGCACCGCCGATGTGCTGGCTAGGGCAGTGTGGGGCGATCGCACCAATGATCGCGCCAACAAACTCGTCGATTCGCAATTCCTCTCAGCGATCGACCTCTTCACCGAAACCGAGGCGTTGCCAGCAAAGCTTCACCAATGGCTTACGTCATCTCACACGACACCCAACGGGCATATGCCTTCTCCCAAGCACACAACGAATAGTTGATCCTGCAAGGAGAGCTTTACGAGAAGCTAGAAGGCAAATGTATGTCCGAAAAGTTGGGGCTCAATAAATCCGGGAGTTGAAACTGCGCCTAGCAGAATGAAATCCGCGATCGCGCGCGATCGCTAGTTATCAAGCTAGGGATTTTCCTAGTCCGCGACAGCGGACTTCGCTCGTCTAGATGCGACTCTAGTCACCAACTATGGCACCAACAACAGGTGTTGCTAACCCGTAGCGTGCCCTGGAGATTCTGCGAAATAACACGGAAGCTTTACATAGCAGAGCGATTGCTGGGCGACAAGTACCGATAAAATTGTTGAACTTATAGAATTTTGTCCTGCTAAATTGTCACTGCTATTTTTACGCTTATTTCACCGAATAGTTTACCGAAATGGTTATGACGACTCAAATTCATGAATTCGAGGAGCATGGCTATCATATTGAAAAGCAGCTAGGGATTAATCGCCCAGGAGGGCGCGTTACCTATTTGGCAACGCGAGCATCAGATCAATTGCCCGTTGTCATCAAGCACTTCCAGTTTGCGACCTCGGACAATGGGTGGTCAGACTATGATGCTCACCACCGTGAAATTGAAGTCTTGCAAGGACTAGAACATCCCGGCATTCCCAAGTATCTGGAATCCTTTCAAACAGCAAAAGGGTTCTGCATGGTGCAGGAATATAAAGAGGCAGTACCCCTCTCCAAAAGCCATAGCTTTGACCCAGAGCAAATTCGGCAGATCGCGGTGTCGGTCTTAGACATCTTGGTCTATCTGCAAAATCGGATGCCTGCGGTCATCCATCGCGATATCAAACCCGACAATATCTTGATTGATCAAGGAAACAACATTTTCCTCGTTGACTTTGGCTTTGCGCGGGTGGGTGATGGCGAAGTCGGGGTCAGTAGCGTTGTCAAAGGAACCCTGGGCTTTATGCCGCCAGAGCAGTTGTTTAACCGCCAACTCACAGAGGCATCGGATCTCTATGGCTTGGGGATGACGCTGATTTGTTTGATTACGGGAACAAAAACTGATGAGATTGGCAATCTGGTGGATATCAGCTATCAGGTGAAATTCAAACATTTGGTGCCAAAGCTGAGTTTTCAATGGGTGCGATGGCTCGAAAAGATGGTGGAGCCGCGCACGAAGGATCGCTTTGCCAATGCGATCGCCGCCCGTGAAGCCTTGCCCGCTGCCTCGATCCGGCCACCCGAATTACAATTGAGCCAAGTCGCGTTTGACCTCAAGGCCACAGAAATCGGCGAAACGCTGGTGCAAACCGTTGCGGTCAAAAACCCTATCTCCGACACGCTTCTCAAAGGCCATTGGGAGATTAAAGCCGCCACCGAACAAGCCGCTAAGCCGTGGATATCAGTCTCGCCTCAGGAGTTTGAAGGGAACGAGACCATGTTTCAAATCAAAGTGGATACCCGACGGTTGCGGGCTGACCATCGGTATGAGCAGACCCTCGTCTTGCATACCAATGCCAACCCCGAGCAAACACCTATCACATTGACCACACAAACAGCTCCCCTGCCCATTCAAACAGAAGCGATTTCATACCAAGCGTTGGGCTTTTTATTTGTCGCCGTGCTGCTGCTTGCCCGCATTAACTTCGGCATTGCTGGCGGATTTAGCGACACACCCGCCACACTACCCTTGGCCGTTCTGAGCAATGTGATTGGGATTGGGATTGGGATGGAAGCCTCGGCTTGGACCCTCGGTGCAACGGGTTCGCGAATGGGGGCGATCGCCAGTGGCATTACGGGCGTCATCTGCCTGGTGCTGGTGCTAGGGGTATGGCTGAGTTCCAGCATCCCAACCGGAGCACTGATGTTGGTGCTGATGGCCAGTGTGCTAGGGCTGTGCTTTGGCTGGGTAGCAGGGCTACTCAACGGCATGGTGACCGAAAAGCTGACGGATGGCGATGCCAGCCCTGCCCTATCGATGCGGCTGGCCGTGCTAACCACCATCCTGGCAACGAGCATAGCGTCCGGGCTAACCTTCTCCTTCGCCTACTGGGGCATCGGCCTGGCGATCGC
This sequence comes from Cyanobacteria bacterium J06638_20, assembly GCA_039819245.1. GTDB lineage: Bacteria > Cyanobacteriota > Cyanobacteriia > Elainellales > Elainellaceae > Vacuolonema. Next base: position 14,584 of record JBCBSJ010000010.1, on the reverse strand, counting down.
CCTCTCCGCCCTTCCCCTCGTCACCCTACTCATCCACACGCCCCTACGACGCAATCACCTAATTTCCCAGTATCGTCGGATGGAAAGACGCAGAATCGGTCGTTGATTGTGTATTTTTCCTGGTATACCTTTTCTCGAAGATAGCGCTAAATCTAGAAGACCAGCACACTTCTTTTCCGGAGTTTCAGAAAAGATTCTTCCCCCAATCAACCATGTCCATCCATTTTCTCCTTGACCCTTGAAACATGTGAGGTCATGAAGCTTCTCAGTCTGTCCATTGCATTACAGAACAGTGGCAATTCTGGCACATGCGGTGTCGGATGACCACACGAACGAAACAAATGGACGAATCGACAGGTGAATTTTCAGCTAATCTATGCCACAGGAAGGACTCAGTATTTGCAGTCTAGAACTTGCTTTATATCAAATCTGCTTAAAGAACCCAAATATGTTTTGTGGCTAGTCAACCGGATTTAATATTAATAGATGGTTATCGGTTGCGAGTTCAGAAAAATCAACTGCTTTTAGACCTACTCTAAAGCATCCTCCTAAACGCTATGTGCGTTGGGTAATTATGGTTGTATGTGGGTGCGACATGTCCACATACAACCATTTCTACGGTTGCTGCGATTGTACATCGCTATAGTAGACTATGACTTCACTAATCACGGATAGAGTCAGTCTTTGAAGCTGCCGATAAGAACGATACAGCTGTTCGATAGAAATAGATAGTCCAAAAGACAATTCCTACTAATTTGGCTCCATCTTCTAAGGCAATATAGTGTAAGCCAGGAGGAAGGATAACATCCAGAAATATGGAACTTCCAAAACCAACAAGTGCCATGAGAAAGAAGGCATATTCAGTCTTAAGAAGAATTGGAAAGAACTTCAACAGGTACAGAAGCATGGAAATCCCGTAGACTCCAAGGACTAACTTTTCAGGTATACCCATGCTTGGAAAAACATCTTCATGCAAAAGGAAAACATCATCCAATTCGACCATTAAAGTCAAAATTCCTGATATGAACAAAAAGCGACGCACCTTTGAGAATGAGATGCGATTAGCCAGAAGCTTTGAGCTGAATAAGCAGATAGCTACTGAGGTAGCCCATAAAAGCAACCCAATTTGAGAAAACATCCCAGAGTAGGCAGGTAGTCGAGCAATCGCCACGGGATCCCGTGTCAACACGTCAGGTGAAACTCCCTGCATAGAATAAAACGCAATAATCAGGAAAAAACTGATTGTAGTCAATCCACCTACAATAGCGATCGGCCAGATAATACGGAACTTCTGAGAGTAGTCCTTCAGAATTGACTGCAATTTATTATCAGACACCCCTGAGAGTTGCTTTGATTTATACAAACGATTTTGATTCATCTGGAATATCCCAACGATATTAATCAGAACACTGCGGAGCTGTTCAAGCTGATATGTTGGCCTTTTTGATTCCAAAAAATTTTGCAGAGTCAAACGACCCTGAGTGCTCAGAGCTAAAGTCAATCACCTAGACTCAGTCGTGATAATGACTAAAGCTAATCACCTGCATTCAAGACTTTGAGCCAGAGAAACTCCTGGCTCTCTTTCTACTGAATATTTTTCAGCCAACTGCAAGAACTAAAGAGGGAGATAATTTTGATACCTGATGCAGCGCTTTGGTACAGCCAGAACGCCGCCTTTTTGAAGCACAAAATGCGTAGAGGCACGCTTTAACCTTGATTAAATTGAGTTTAAGGCGTGGTTAAAAAACAGATTACGATCTTCTAGAGAAAAGAAACAAGCGTATGCACCAGGGAATTTACTTATATGCCTCTGCATTTAAAGATTTGATGAATTTCGGATAGAATCCTAGTCATATTGCGAGCACTGTAGTAAAGCATGTGTTTAACATTAATAGTGGTTAGCCTTGAGTCTTCTAGATAAAAATCTTGTATATCCAAAATGAGTGCATCCTAGTTTTGCAATAAACATCAATGCTTAGATTAAGACTGGGGTGTACTCTCAAAGCTTCTTGGGTACCCACTAAAACGCGGTGGATACATAAGAGCTTTAGATTCTTTAATTAGATTTGGATATCTCAGGTTTACTAAGTTGGTGTTTATGCTGTCTCACCACGCCAAACGTCAAAATTCCCAACCGCTTGCAGGACTTATGGGTGGAATGAATGGCGCGTGACTGGAGGGCGAAATGAAAACAATACGAGGGCGATCGCCCTCTCCGGCCTCCCTCTGGTCACCCTGCTAATCCACACGCCCCTACGCCGCAATCACCTAATTTCCAAGTATCGTAGGATGGAAAGAGGCAGAATCGGTCGTTGAGCGACTGCAGTCCTAATATCTGCAAACAAGGAATCACCAGTGTGAAAGCGGCAGATTTTGATAAGAAGTTCGATGATAACGAGGAAGATATCGTTGCTCATCTCGACCTATCTCAGATGCAACGCCCTGGCTATCAACAAAAGCCAATCAGTGTAGACTTTCCTATTTGGATGATTGAAGCACTTGACCGTGAGGCAGAGCGTCTGGGCGTTACCCGTCAGTCCATCATCAAAGTTTGGATTTCTGAAAAGCTAGAACATCACTATTCCTCACCACATTAGTCTGAAGCGATCGCCCTCTCCGCGCTACCCCTCGTCACCCTAATCATCCACACGCCCCTACTCCGCAATCCCCTAATTTCCCGGTATCGTAAGGATGGAAAGACACAGAATCGGTCGTTAACTGTCATTGATGATGAGCATGATCAGAGTGACACCGTGAGCAAAATCGTTGTGCCTTGGCTGTGGTTGTTGACAGCACCATCGACTGTCGAACCAGAGCCATCGAAACTCGATCAAATCCTGGAGTTTATGAATGGCAATCCTTATCTCGGTTGGGGGATTGCTACTTTTGCAGTGCTGGCAATGGCGACAGCAGCGATCGCCAACTGGACGGGAAATCTCGGCAAAATCATCGAGTTCGTCAAGAAATACCTGCTTCCGAGCCAATCGCAGGTCACCGATGAGCAGCAAAGGAACTTACTGAAACAGCTCAACAAGGTAGTGTTGGATGAAGTGACAACGCGCCGCGAGAAGTCCCTGCATTACCGTATCCAGATGGACTTGCGCTGGCAACTCCAGATGCGCCGTGTGGGTCGTCCTGATGTGTCGCCATCACCTCAATCCGCTGCCACCCGCCTTGTCCAACGGGAGTTCAACCCATTTACCTCCGATGCGCCCCCGGAACCGATTGACGATACTCTGCCGACACGGACGCTATTTGAACATCCCGACATCAACGGACGGTTGCTCATCCTGGGGGAACCGGGCGCGGGCAAAACGACTGAACTTCTGGCGCTGGCGCAAGACTTACTGCAACATGCCCAACAATCTGAAGGACAGCCAATTCCTGTCATCTTTGAGCTATCGGCCTGGTCAAATGAAGCAAACCAGACCCTAGCCGACTGGCTGGTCGCGCAACTCAAAGAGAACTATGACATCTCACCCGAAGTTGCCCAACCGTGGATCGAGACGAATCAAATCCTGCCATTGCTGGACGGGTTGGATGAACTGCGGCGGGTGGATGAAAGCGACGGGACGGACGCAGAAGAGATTGACCGTGAGCGACAAGCTCAGCAAGTTCAATGTCTCCGCGACATCAACACCTACTTAACCACCCATCCTGGTGCTTCGATGGTCGTGTGCTGTCGGCGAAAAGAATATGAGGCATTAGAGCAGCAGGGAGAGAAACTTAGAGATTTGCATGGCGCGATTTATCTTCAGTCGCTGAGCGACGAACAGATAGCTACCTACTTCCAGCAGTTAGAGCGCCCCCACCAGTGGACCGAGCTAAAGGATCAGCCGGATTTGCTCGACTTGGCACGTTCCCCTCTGTTTCTACTGATGCTGGTAGTGGTCTATCAGGGGCAAACGATACAGAACAAGGAACAACTACTGGATGACTATATTGAGAAGCAGCTTACCGACTTGAACAACCAGGGCGCATATCCACCCCATAGCAAAGCACCGACGGTGCAGAAAACGGAACGCTACCTTGGCTGGCTGGCAGTAAAACTCAGAAAAAATGAAACAACTGAGTTTTTGATTGAGCGACTGCAACCGTCATGGTTAGACCGCAAGGGCGATCGGCTGTTGTATCGATGGATTGGCGGGTTGCTTTTCGGGCTGCTTTGCGGGCTGCTTCTCTGGCTGAGTGCCGGGCTGCTTTTCGGGCTGCTTCTCGGGCTACTTCTCGGGCTGATTTTCGGGCTGTTTGGCGGGCTGAGGTTCGGGCTGAAGGATATTACACCTGCTGAAAAGCTGAAATTTTCTTGGAAAGAATCTATCCGTGGCGGGCTGCTTTTCGGGCTGAGTGCCGGGCTGATTTTCGGGCTGCTTTTCGGGCTGAGTGCCGGGCTGTTTGTCGGGCTGAGTTTCTGGCTGAGTGCCGGGCTGGATGTGGCTGAATTGCAAATTAGAGAGAAGCAGTACCCTAATCAAGGCATTAGGCGCTCTTTGAAATCTGCCATGCTTAGCGGGCTGATTGGCGGGCTGATTGGCGGGCTTGGCGGGCTGATTGGCGGGCTGCTTTTCGGGCTGAGTTTCGGGCTGCTTTTCGGGCTGATTGGCGGGCTGAGTTTCGGGCTGGGTGTCGTTATCCAACATAGTGTCTTACGGATTCTTCTCTTTCGCTCTGGCTGTTCCCCCTGGAACTATGAGCGCTTTCTGGAACATGCTGAAAACCACCGATTCATTCAGCGAGTTGGGGGGCGCTATCGCTTTGTGCATGATTTGTTGCGGACACGCTTTGCGGAGCGGTATGTGGTGCAGCAGGGCAATGTCAAATCCCTTGAAGTGCCCCAAACCAGCAAGGTTCCTCCTGGTTAATGCCGTCGGGATGTTGTGCAATAGGCTCTAGCTTCGTCACTCACCCGTCCGCGCATGAATGGCGGGCTAATCGAGGAAGCCCACTCAAGCGGGCTGAAGGCAGTCTGAGGGGAGCGGAGTCCGTTTCAACAGACTTTTCCAGGTGGCCCGCCATTCATGCGCGGGCGTTAGTCACGGGCGTTATTTCCACAGAACCCCGATCGCCCCTCCTGCTCAGTGTTGCTCCATTGATAGACTAGGACAAGTGCTCTCATGTTTTGATTCATGCGTCGGCGATCGCCCCCTCCTCAAGCCCGGTTTCTACAAATCGTTGCCAATACCCCTCGCCTGCTGCGGCTGGTGTGGGATGCAGCGCCCGGTTTATTGGTGTTGACCTTGGCGGTGACCGTTGGCTTAGCGCTCATTCCCGCGACCCAGCTTTATGTAAACAAGCTAATTGTGGATCGGGTGATTGCCGACATTGCCACACCGGGGGTGGATTGGACGCCCTTGCTATGGCTGGTGGGAGCAGGCTTGTCGCTAATGCTGGCGCAGAGCGGGCTGACCCAGGCAAATAACTATTTGTCGCAGGTGTTGAGCGATCGCTTCACCCTCCATGCCAATCGGGTGCTGTTGCAACAGGCCATCCGGCTGGATTTGGCGCATTACGAGTTGCCTGCCTTCTACGACACCCTGAGCCGCGCCCAGCAGAGCGGTAGCTCCTATCCCGTGCGGATTCTGGAAACCTTGATCAACCTGGCAAGGAATACCCTCACCTTTGCGGGCTTGCTCGGCCTGCTCCTGAGCTTCCATCCCCTGATTGTGTTGCTCTTGGTTGGGGCGTCGCTCCCGGCCTTGTGGGTCGGCATTCGCTTCTCGGGGGTGCGGTTTCGGATGATGCGTCGCCAAACCCAGAGCGGCAGGCTGGCGGAGTATTTGCAGAAGGTATTAACCACCCAGGAGTTTGTCAAAGAGGTACGCCTCTATAACTTGGGCGATTACCTGCTGGAGCAGTGGCAAGAGATTCGCGATCGCTTCAATCGGGAACTGGCTGGAGTCGCCGGACGGCAAGCATGGCTGCGGTTTGGGGTGGGGCTGATGTCCACTCTTGGTTTTTATGGAGCCTATGCTTGGGTCATTGTCGATACCCTGCGACAGCGCATCACCGTGGGCGACCTGACGATGTATACGAGTGCGTTTCAGCAATCCCAGGGGTTAATCCAAAACATCCTGTTCAGTGTGGCGCTGGTGTATGAATACAACCTGTTTGTCACTCAGTACTTTGAGTTTCTCAGCCTAGAACCAGAAGTCGTTTCCCCCAGTCATCCCGTTGCCTTTCCCACGCCCATGAGCGAGGGGCTGGTGCTACAAAATGTGGGCTTCACCTATCCCGGCGCAACAGAACCAACCCTACGCGACCTCAACCTGTCGGTGAAACCGGGGGAAAGCATCGCCCTAGTAGGGATGAACGGCGCAGGCAAAACAACCTTACTCAAGCTTCTGACCCGGTTTTATGACATCAGCCAGGGCAACATCACCATCGATGGCGTGCCGCTCCATGCCTTTGATCTGGCGGATTTGCGACGCAATGTGGGGGTCGTGTTCCAGGACTTTTCTCGCTATAACCTGAGTGTTCAGGACAACATCGGCTTTGGGGACTTGGCACACCACCAGGATCTCGATCGCATCGACAAGGCCGCCAAAGATGCCGGGGCATCGGGGCTAATTAACGCTCTGGACTATGGCTACCAAACCATCCTGGGAAAAACCTTTGAGGAAAGCGCTGAACTTTCCGGTGGTCAATGGCAAAAGGTGGGGCTAGCACGGGCGTTCATGACCCCAGCTCAGATCTTGATCCTGGATGAACCCACCGCCGCCCTGGATGCGATCGCCGAATTCGACCTCTTCCAGCGCTTCCAGGAACTCACCCGTGGCAAAATGACGTTCCTGGTCAGCCACCGCTTCTCCACCGTTCGCATGGCCGATCGCATCATCGTCCTGGAGCATGGCACCATCCGCGAAATGGGCAGCCACAACGACCTCATGGACAAAGGCGGCATGTATGCCGAAATGTTTCAGCTGCAAGCGTCGAGTTATCGCGATCGCCTCTAATCTCGCATCCATTCCCGGAGTTTCATCTCAGCAGCTACTTCATCCTGACGCGCCTCTGCTAGAAACTCATAGAGCTTGACTTTAGGAACCTTGGGGAACGTAGGGCTGGTGTCTGTTTCGGTGTAGCGATCGCCCTGAAGCTGATAGATGCGCCAGGTTTCCCCGTTGTAGCGCCAAAACTCAGGAACCCCCATGCTGGCGTAAAATCGCAGCTTATTGATATCGGTGTGGGTAATATCCACCTCAACCACTAAATCCGGAGGTGGATCATTCTCCAGATCCACATTTCGCCCCGTAACCAACGATTGATTTTGGATGTAATAGGCATTATCCGGTTCTGCTGACCGATCTAACTCCTCGCGATCTAGCGTGGTTGAACCCATCGTTTTGAGCTTCATACCCAACTCAACGACCAGAACACGAATAAACGACTCAATCAAACGAACAGTAAACTCATGCTCTTCCAGGGATTTTGTGATTTCCAACAGTCCCTGATCATAGATAAGCCGTGTACCAGAGTGTTTACCCAACGCCTGTCGAATCGTTTGGTAGCGCTGCCAGTCTAGGTCACGAAAAATCACTCGCCGCTCACCAATGGGTTGAGCGACAGGCTGAGGCACGATAGGCGGAATGATCGGAGGACTAACCATAGGCATGTTCTGAACGAAGGCGATCGCCCTTTTATCCTAAATCACCGTTTAGATTCGCCAGAAGACCAAAATAAGTCAACACCAACTCGGCATCTCCGGTGTTGGCAACCTCATGCACTTCTCCCGGCTCCACGGTGATGCAGGTTCCAGGCAGCAGCGCATGGGGAATGCCGTCGATGGTGATAGTACCGTTGCCCGCTTCTACAAAAAACACCTCGTACATATCTTTGTGAGAATGCCCTGGAGCAACCAATCCAGGGGCAAAGTGGGCTTGGGAGAAATTGGTCAGTGGCGGCAGGTCTCCCGGTCGCAGCATCACTTTTTTGCGAATCTCGGGATTATGGGAAACGGCCTCATTGGGCAGGTTGGTCAGGGTCGTGTGTTTCATAGCTTGTTGCAGGATTGGCGGAAGATCCGTACAGGACATGACAAAATGGCTGTGCTATGCTTGTAACATGGGAACGATGTATTTGTAGTATTGCATCTCCATCGAATCGTCAATATCTCACATAGGACTGGAGAGTTTTAGGATGGCACAACAACTGAAGCGGTGGGAGTCCCCTCGCCGCAAAGGGCGAAACGACAAGGGACGTGGCGGTAGCGCTCGACAGCGACAACTCCGCAAACAGTTCAAAACGCTGAAGAAGAAACTAAATCAAGACAACAAGTCCGGGGGAAGAGAACTTAACTCTCTTCCCTCTTTTTTTGGGCTTTGGGGCTGCAAGGGAGGCTCCATCTCCTCATGTTTCCGATGCATCGAGCATGACATCTTCATAAATGTCATTCATTGAAACTTCAATGCCAACACTCACTAGCTCAATATCAGCCCCTTCGCCATAGGGAATAAACATCCATCCACCCTCATCATCACGCCGGAATACCTCAACTGTCTTTGTTGCAGAGCCAACCAAAACATATTCCTTCAATGTTTCGAGCCGCCGATAGAGGCCAAACTTTCCGCCTCGGTCATATGCCTCAGTGCTCGGAGAAATAACTTCCACGATCAGGCATGGATAGCGGGAAAACTTTTGGGCTGTGCGATCACGCTCATCGCAGGTCACGCTGACATCAGGATAAATAAATGGCCCATCATCCGTGATGCCCACCTTGGCATCTGAGTTCCTGACCTTGCACCGCCCTCTCAAATGCGATCGCAGAATACTAGCAATATTGAGGGCAATATCAGCATGGGGTAGCGACCCTCCAGTCATCGCAAAAACATCGCCATCGAAATACTCGTACCGCAATTCCTGTTGGGCTTCCCACTCGAAATATTGTTTTGGGGTCAAAGGCTGGTGTGGATGGGCTGCGATCATTGCCCTACTCCCATGAGAACACTTTCCACAAATTTTAGGCGATCACCTGCTTGCAGGCAGAGCTAGCCAGGTAAATCCGAAATTCATAGATGTGATTGCCTCCTGCCACCATCGGCGTTGCCTGAGTCGGGTTTAATTGGCTTAAACCAACAGCAAATCTATCTACGACTCGGAATCGGGAGCTTGGGTAAAGTGCAAGATAGGAAGGCGATCGCCTCGGAAGATCTCTTCGCTGGCTTGACTTAGGCTCATCATCATTTCGCTGGCCACGCGAACCGCAACCAACCCGGCGAGGAGTGGAACGGTGGCAGCACTCAGCAAAAGTTCGTGGGCTTCAATTTGTGTGGGTTGTTTCCGGTCTGACATCGTTCACCTCAGTATGGGATAGTGATCCTCGAAACGGGGAGCAACAGGGTAAAAAATGAGTTCACAAGCAATAGAGGGCGCACCCCTTACTATTCCTAGTGTAAGCGGTGGATTTTCTCTGCGTTACTCTAGAGAAGGAAGTGGCACAAGAGTGAAAACCCGCTCCAATTCTAGAAAATTGTGTTATCTCTAAATGGCAGATTTGCTCTGTCCCGGTGCTGCGTCTTGACACTGCGATCGCACGGTTGACCTGAAGCATGGTTCACTCCACAACAACCCGAGGAAAATCTCCCCTAGCACAATGGTTCCATGAGACGGTTGCGCTCGATGAACTGCGCGTACGGTTTCAGTTGCGGGGGCACAATTTGTATGTGTACTGCGAAGCAGAGGAGCTGCCGAATCAACTGGAACTCCTCGGTCGGCTGCTTCCCGCGCTGCGAACGGTAGATTTGAATACGCTGGTTCCCGCAAACCAACCCGACATTGAACAAGTCTTTCTCTATGGGCGGCAGTCGAGCAATCGGCGATCGCAATGGAGCAGCCCCATCCTTCTTAGCCAACTGGATCAGCATATTGAGCAGTGGCAGCAGATGCAGACAGCCGCTCTGGAAAGTGCGCTAGCAGAGGCTGCGGATGAAGCACCCTCCACTGTCGAATCCTCCATCGCTGTGGATGCCGCAGAAGCGCCCATACAGGACGAGGCGATCGCCACACCGCCCGAGACACAGCTGGATCAAGCCGAATGGCTTGAGGCTCCCGTCGTTGCCTCCGAACCCATTGCCGACGTTGAACCCGAATCCTTTGAGCTACCCACCATATCCGAAGTAGTTAATGATGAGCTTTTGGATCAAGGGGACGGAGCGATCGCCGAAGAATTTGCACCAACAGCCGAAGAATCGACACCAGCAGAGGACGCCATTCCCCACGAACCCATCAACCTCACCGAGGCGGGATGGCACACAGATTTCATGCAACCGCCTGTGGAGGATGAGGACTCCGCTGCATCACCTCTAGCCGATGAAACCATCACAAAGAATACGAATGAATTTTCTCTAACGGATGCAGAGGCAGTTGACGATGAAGATACATCAGTTGAGGCAGAAGTTGCTGAAGCGGGGGATCTTGAAGGAGCTGCTCTTGAAGCAGAAGGCATTGCCGATGACAATGCTCCCGCAGAAACAACATGGCTGTTGCCAAATACGGTCAATGAAGATGCTGCCGAAGAAACATGGCTATTGCCGAATACTCCACCTGCAACTGTCCCGGCTGAAGCCAATCTATCTGAACGAGAAACCGCGGCGGAAAGCGAAGCGCTAACCGGAAATCTGGCAGACGATGGGGCAATTGAGGGTGAGCCTGAAGCGAACCTGATTGAAGCTGATCTATCCGAAATGGAGACTGCGGCGGAAAGCGAAACGCTAACCGACAGTCTGGTGGACGACGAGGAAATTGAGGATGGGGCAGACGTGGATGCCGACGTTGAGGCAGACGCGGATGCAGAAATGACAACTGTTGAGCAGGTTGATGCAGAGACCGAGGTTGAACCTGAGGATGCAATTGCTAACGCAACCACCGCCGAACCATCCGAGGACGCTCACCACAATTTGATCGATGAAGATCAAAATGCTGCACAACTTGATGAGCTAAACATGGTTGTAGCTCCACCTGCAAGACCAACACTCATATTGGACAGTGAAGACGAACCATCCACCGAGACATCGATAGAAGCGCATTCAGAAAATAGCGGAGGGGATGAACTCGACGTTACTCCAGAACCCGAACTACCCGCACCAGAATCACCAGAACCAACCCCTGCACCAGCTGAGAAACCGACAAAGGCGATCGCCCGTCGGCTAACCCAGGCGCTCAGTTCTCATGGGCTGACCGTGCGGGCAAAGATTCGGGACGTGCCTTCAGCGGCAATGCCCGATCGAGCGAAACGGCTTTGGATTCAGTGCGAAGCAACTTATAGCCCCGAGCCATCGGCGGTAGCAGAGGCGATCGCCCAGCAGATTCGTAGCCTCAACCTCGAAGGCTTCCGGGATGCCGTTGCCGTCATGCAGGTGCGGGGAGAACCCACCCCCGACTGGATGCTGAAGGTTGACCTAACACCGCCCACGGAAATGTTACGGGATTGGGCACGTTGGGGCGATGTGCAGGCGATCGCCCACTTGCTCGATCGGGAATTCCAGTCGGAACAAATTACCCTTTCCAGTGCATCTGTGCAGGAATCGACGCTGCATCTGACCTATGGTTGGGTCGATTCGCCGGAGGTCGCAGAGGAGCCCGAAGACAGGCCGCAGGCCCCTGCACAAGGAACGGTGCGGGCGATCGCCGAACCGCTACTGAATGACCTCGCGCCCCAGGGCATCCACACGGCCATTGTGTATGGCGATATCCCTGGTTCAGAGACGCCGGATTGGCTGATGTGCCTGGATTTGCCAGGCAAGACCCAACCAGAACGGGCAGCTTCGACGATGGAGCGGGCACGGGAGGGGAATTTGAAGGCGATCGCTTTCTTGCTCACGCGCTTACTCAATCCTGATTTAGACCAACAACTGGCAACGGGTGGCGTGCGGGTACAGGTGGTTTCCAAGCCCGAAGCAAAGGGGCGAAACGTACTGCATATCATGACCGATGCCCCGGTCTGCCCTGACCCAGAGGTTGTGAGTCCGGCAATTGAGCACTTCCTGAGGGATTTGCGCATGCCCGCCCTGGCTGGGGTGCGGGTTTATGGGCGGCGCGCTGGGCAAAAGAAAGCTATTTGGGGAAAGCGCGCAAATTTTTTCTCCCGCCCCCGTTTGGTGCCTGAGGCACCACCAGAATTCGCGGCCAGTGAAGCCTATGTCAGTGAGCTGATTGCACCCACGGACGAGCAAGCCTATCGTCCCGACCTCACCACCGAGGATGTGCAGAGTGCATGGCAACAAACGCGCGATCGCTTCGCCAGTGGCATCCAGAATCTACTATTGCGCTCTCACCTCTTCGTTCCTGCTGTGCCATCGGGCGTGAGCGAACCACCCAAGCTCACCGGAACCCAGCAACGGAAGCCCGGATGGGCTTTGGCTATGGTTTGGGGCGCAGCAGGATTATTGCTTGCTGTCCAGGCAGATCTCGGTATCTCTCGCTGGTTGAGGCAGCCTGACGAGGCAACCCAAACCGCTACGGTGGCGCAGATGGAAGAGGTTCCGTCTCCTGATACAGAACCCATTGACTCCGACCCTGAGGGCGCAACAAACGCCCCCGACAGCTTCATTCGCTTTGGGGAAGAGCCGAGAGCAGAGGATGCGGAGCTAATGACCGCCAGCGACTTGCCTTACACCCCCGACACCGTACAGGAGCAATTGATTACAGCCGAAATCCTGGCGAGTGAATCGCCCTATCCCACCTTCAACGCGCCGCAATTGGATGAAAAACTGCTGCTCTACTACGAGCGGATGCGCGAACAGGCTGCGGCTTCCGATGTTCTCATCGTCGGTAGCTCTCGTGCCCTGCGAGGCATCGACCCGGTTGCACTGCAACAGGAGCTAACCGAGCTGGGTTATGAAGATGTGACCGTGTTCAACTTTTCCATCAATGGAGCGACCGCCAAGGTTGTGGAATTCATCCTGGCGGACTTACTGGAAGCCGCTCAGTTGCCCAAGGTGGTAATTTGGGCGGATGGCGCACGCGCCTTCAACAGCAGCACCGTTGATGTGACCTACAACGGTATCGCTGTTTCTCCTGGCTATCGCGATTGGCAGCGGGGAGAGCTGAATCGCCCCGACCTGTCAGATATTCTCACGGTCGACGCCGAGACCGAAGCAGCAGAGGAGGCACCTACAGGGATCAATGCCTCGCTGACAGCAAGCTATGAGGCGATCGATCGCACCCTCAGCGAAACCTTGGGCAATACTTCGGGTGCCTTTGCGTTGCGCGATCGCTTCAAGACCACCCTTCAAGAAACCGTCGCCCGCGTTGTTCCCGCCGAGTCTTTCATCCCTGCCGAAACCGTGGGCTTGGGTAACCAAGGCTCCCTACCACCTGAATCCCTCCAGTCCCTTTCCGAGCAAGGACGAGAAATGGTGGACTTTGACGGATTCCTCCCCATCGCGCTACAGTTCAACCCCGCCACCTACTACCAGGAATTTGCACGGGTCGCTGGACGCTATGACAGTGACTATGAAAACTTCCGCCTCACCGGAGGTCAAACCGATGCGATGCATGGGTTACTCAGGGAAATGGGCGATCGCCAGATCCCCGTCATCTTTGTCAATCTGCCACTGACGGATGAGTACCTAGATGGCGATCGCCAGGCCCATGAGCAAGAATTTCGCCAATTTATGCTGCAAACCGCCAGCGACTATTCCAATTTCTATTTCCGCGACCTATCCGAAGTCTGGACAACGGAGTACGACTATTTCTCCGACCCCAGCCACCTCAACCGCTACGGAGCCTACGAGGTCGCCCACCGCCTCGCCCAAGACCCCATGATTCCCTGGTCAGACATGGACAAAGAAACCGCCGGATCAACCACCACCGCCCAGAATCCAACTGCCGAACCGTAAGCGCTACAGATTGCTGGCAACGAGATGCGTCAATTCGGGTTGGACTCCACAAACTCCACAGATATGGATTCAGGCCACAAGAAGTAGGGGCCAAATTTACCCATCCGAAATTCTCCACCCATTTCCTTGCTTTTTGGAGTCAGGTAATGTTTGTCTTCCTTCATCTCGAGATAGCCTGCAGCCGTCAGTTTTTCCATCAGCTCTTTTGTACTGATGCCAACCTTCTTGGCTAACTTTGACGAAGTAAGTTTTGTCCATCCAGTTTCAGGCTCCGCTTCCTGGACTCTCTCAGACTGTGGATCAGCCATTGAAATGCGCTCAAGCGACATTCGGACTTCATCACTAATCCGAATGATGCGTTGTGCCTCATCATAGGCATCGCGATACAATTCACCATCTTCGGCACGATTCAACAAGACACCCATCTCGTTGTTGTTTACTTGGCTAAATTCGTAAAGGTTGAGACTGGTGATAATGCAAGATTTTTCGTTGAGATAGCACTTTGCATGCAGATTTCTACAAAAGCTGGTGCGGATAAATGATAATTCTCTCAGCCAATTGATTTCTTCTGGCTGCAACTCATTTTTTCCATAAACTAATCGAACGTCTATCTTGAGCCGATTCTTATCTTCTAGTAACTCTTTGAGGCGATCATTTAGTTTAAGGAATGGGCTAATCAAGATCAGCCGATCCATGGCAGTTTTGATTAGCTCCTCTAGGAAATAATTGGTAGCACTTGTGTTCAGAAATTT
>JBCBSJ010000009.1:0-58195 GCA_039819245.1 Cyanobacteria bacterium J06638_20 | reverse complement strand
CCAAATGACCACTCCCGGCGCAGCGGTTCACCGTGAAGGCCAGATGATCGCTGCTCAACTGCGCGAAGAATCCATCGAGCGCTGCCTCCGCAATGCCTCCAGCCTCACCGATGACGACCTAGAGTTTGTGGGCAAAAGCACCCAAGAGATGCGCGGCGAAGGTTCCGGCGACGCCCGCCACGGTGAAGCCGCCCAATACCCCAAGTCTCAGTCCTACATGGACGGCTACCGCCACCGGCAGTGGCAGATGAAACGCGACGGGCAATACCCCCACTGCGTCTTGCCGTTGGCTGAGGGTAGCTATTTCTGCTGGGGTGCCTAGCACCAAGTCTTTCCAGGCGATCGCTTGCGTCAGGGCGATCGCCTTTCTTGTGAGTAATTCGAGGTATTGAGAAATGGACACAGCAACGATTACAAGGCCGTCTCAGATTGCCGAATGGACAATCGAGCAAGTAGAGCAAGCTCTGTCACGCCCACTGCCAAACGGGATGCTTAAGCAGCTTCCCAAGAAAAACAAGCGCACAGGAGAAACGGTTTATCTGGACTACATTCCGTGGCACACCGTCAACCGCGTCCTCAGCAAATACGCCCCTGGCTGGCAAGGTCGCGTCGTTCGCACTGAGCAAATCGGTGATGAATTGGTGCTGACCTTTGCGCTGACAATTCCGACCGCAGATGGAGGGGTGACTCGCGAGGCCACTGGATCGGAAAAATTAGACTGTGGCAGCTACGGTGAAACTGCTGCTAACGCAGAATCTCAGGCGTTCAGGCGAGCCGCTGCTCGCTTTGGTCTGGGGCTGTATCTGTATGACAAGTAGGTGCAAAATGGGCAAGGCGCAAACCCCAACTGAGTTAGAAGCCAAAGTGGTTGAGCTTTATGAGCAGGGCTTGAATAGTGTTCAGATCGAGTCTCAGACCGGCGTTCACAATTCAACAGTCTTAAGGATCTTGAGATGATTTTGCAGAGCTGCTGGCTCGACTGACCCGCACGCTCCGCCCCGACCTAGTGGCTCGCGCCCAAAGATGACGCGGAGCTGGCCCTTTGGCTAATTGCTGAGTACGGCGATGATGCCCATGATGAATTGCTGGCTGACGCAATGCCTTGTGGCTAGCGTCACTCCGCCCTGCTCCGAAGACTCCGGATACACGAAACCCCCTGGCCAAATCGGTGAGGGGGCTCTGTTTTGGCCACTACTGCCACCAGTCACGTCCGCCGTTTGGAGGAGCTGGAAGGCGTGCACCTGTGACCCCGCAGTCCCACAGGTGCACCTTGGGATCCATCGCCGGAAAATTGATTTAGACTAGACCCACGATGCAGGCCAAAACCATGAGCGTACAACTAGAAGATCGTGTAGTTGCCGTAGAAGAGT
The DNA here is from genome assembly GCA_039819245.1 of Cyanobacteria bacterium J06638_20. Lineage (GTDB taxonomy): Bacteria > Cyanobacteriota > Cyanobacteriia > Elainellales > Elainellaceae > Vacuolonema. The sequence continues at coordinate 56,825 of JBCBSJ010000009.1, read as the reverse complement.
TCACCCGAGACGCCTCTGTTGAGTTGCGAAATATCACCTATCGCCTCGACAGCATAGAGCAGCGCCTAGGGACGATAGAAGCGGGCATGGAGCGCGTAGAGGTCATCCAGGCTGAGCACACAGCCCGGTTTGATGCGATCGACGCCCGGTTCACCGCAATCGACGAGCGCTTTACTGCCATTGACGCCCGATTCGATGCCCTAGAGGGAGTATTGACGCAAATACTGGCGAGGTTGCCGGGCTAACCCCGCCTTACTACGACGCTCCGGAATCCGCAAACCCCCTTGCCAAATCGGCGAGGGGTTATTTTTTGGGTGATTTTAGCTTGGCCGCCTTCCATGCCCATGCCGAATCGCGCATTGGTGGCGTTACAGCATAGCTACCCTCAGGAGCAAGGACGACACCACAGTAGACCCCGTCCTTGCTCAGTAGTGCCGGGGTGGGTGCGGAGGCCAGAAGGTCAAGATCGGTGTCTTTGGCCAGCTCTGACCATTCACCGTTGAGAAATAACTGCATTATTCAATCTCCCGCGAACGCGCCCGCCATTTAGATGCTCAAAAACGAGTAGCTAACTCTGCCTGTCCACTCCGCACCCTGCCCCCTGGCTATGGCTGGGGATTTTGTTTTTGGGTGGGTTAGTCGTCGTGATCGTCGGGCAACGGTTCGCCAGCAAGGCGGCGACGCAGCTTTTTGTTGACCAATACCTTGTTGTGCTTTTCCGCGATCGCCATAATCCCTTCGATCCAAGCGTCGCGGTGCCCATCCCCAGGTTTCAGGCCCATCGCCTCGAATATCTCCAGAGCGTCCTCAAGCAAGTGAGGCGGAACGTTGATCTTGATTTCAGCGAGGTTGGCTCTGTTGCTCTGGGGCGACATGAAATCTCCTGTGTCAGGGGCTTCTAAGGGAGCCATTTTATTCGATTCTCCTTCCATTTCAGACGCTTTGATATCTTCGGTTGCAATTCTATCTCCATAATCTCCCTTAGCAGTCCTTGACAAGGGAGGAAAAAGAATTATATTAGTTCGCATGATCTGAAATGCAAGGCTATGCAATCCGAATGCAATCCATTTGCAACCGAGCTGACTTACACCAGGGCCGTTGCCATAGGCCAGCTCTCGCGTATTCGGTGGCCTCAAAAAGATCGCCAAATCAACCCGGCCACTTTGTATAGGTGGTGCAAGCTAGCTGCAATCCCCAAAGGGTTGTCTGAGTTTGATTTAGAGCAGTGTGCACGGCTAGCTCGAATTGCTCACTGGAAGCGACAAAGGCTATCGGATCAAGAAATCACCATTCGTCTAGGAACCCAAACCCATGACCCAAGAACTTCGCAGACCCAATCGCCCGAACCAAACCCAGAGCCCCAGCCAGCCACAAGGCGGACCGACTTCAGCAGTTTCAGTTACAACAACTTCCGACAGTCAACAAAAAGCGCTGGCAATTAGCACCGGCGCAGTTCACAGCGCTCGGATGAGTCTAAACGAACAGGCCGATCACGTTGGTCAATTGCAGCAAGCCTTCGCAAACGCGACCGATGAACTTGCCGAAGATGCGGCCAACTTTTTTGCGGGCGCTATTTCTGGCGAATTGCTCTGGGGCGAAATTGCCGCCCGCACACAGGAGAAGTTGAACGCGCTCCCAAAGCCCGAGGATGTCAGTTTTCAGGCACCCAAGCTGAAGTCCTTCTCCTTCAAGCGCTCCGAGGGGACAGGCAATCGGTTTCTGAATTCATCGCCTACTGCATTCATCGAGGGCAGCAACCCCGCTGCCTAACCCCCGCCCCGGAAGCCCCGCCGCCCTGGGTGGTGGGGGCGTTGTACCTGTATTGAGAAATTTCTGATGGACTGGTTTGACGAATTTAGAGCGGCCATGTTTGCTTATCACGTCTTACTTGAAGTGGCCGACATGGACAACGACTCATCTGCTCGCGACGAAGGTTATCACTTATCCGCCGCAATCGATCTACTCGAAGACGAATGCTCTTCTACTGATAGGCTCTCTGCCGCCAAGACGGAGTTGCGGTACCAGTGGCGTGGTCGTGATGAGGCAGCTTTGTTTTCGTGGCTTAGTGATGAGATCTCCGAAAAGTACCCGGACCTGTCCGGCGTATTGAACTTCATCTGATTCGAGGAATCCGAATGTATTGCCCTGATTTAGTTACGGCCCCCAGCCTTGTCGAAGGATGGCTCAAAGTCGGCCATGTTGTCGATGGACAGTTCATCCAGCTTTTTGGCTACGAAGATACTGAGTCTCTGGGGGTAGAGGGTGCGATTGCATCGGCCCAGGGGCAAGGTTTCTGCTCAATCCCGCCACCATCAAGCGAGGTAGAAATAGCGAGTGCCTCAATGCCAATTGACGCCGATCCCCAGGGCGGAGTTGATCCACTGTGGGGCGTGGTGGTTTTGGGTGGCTTAGTAACTGTGTTTGCGGGCAGCGTAATTGGTATTTATCGCAGCGCCGTAGCGAATGCCAGTCAACGCAGACAGAAGAGAGAAACGGAATTAACCTATCCCTCTGCAGGAATCTATGAGCCCAATCCTTGGGGTCGCCAACCCTCAACAAATCCTTTTGCCCGCGCATTAGATGAATACGCGCTGATGGATGGCGAAAAGAGCGAACCCAACGCACAAACACCGGGCTCTGATTATCAAGAATCAGGCTACATGGTGCAGGTCTACCCCAACTCGCACCACCGCACCACCACCCAGGCCGCCACCCCCGAAAGTGACGAGGTGGTAGGGGTGGTGGTGGATTCGCACCACCGCACCACCACCCCTACCACCACCGCACCACCCACGCCCGGAAGTGCGTCTACCGATCCGTTCGACTATGCCCCGTTTAGTTTTTTTGCTAATGGCATAAGCCCCTATGAACGGGCCTGTGTTTGGGTTGCCTTAGGCGAAAAAATGGCTCAGCGGGAAGCCCTCGAAAAAATCTACGGCATCCCCGATAGTCAAAAAAACTCAGCCAACTGGGTCAAGGCACGCGATCGTTTCCAAGAGATCAAGTTTGACATCGAGCAACAGTTACTTAATCAAGGACAGGAACTGGACTAATGCAAGGACGATACCCACAAGAATCGGTCATCAGCACGCCGCAGATCTTCAACCGCAATCCCATGCTGTTGGCCGCACTCAAATACATTCTTTATGTATTTGGCGGTTTGCTGATGGTCGCCAATATCTTCTACACCTATCAGGGGCTCACCTCTATTGGCTGGGTGAATCACACAGCGCTGGTTGCCTCAGTTTTGATGGGTGCCCTGGAGTCCGCAATCGCCGTCATCCTTACCAGCCCCGGCACCTTTGCCGAAATGTGGGAAGCGGTGCAGGTGCGCATCGAAGGCCAGGACGTCGAAACTCCAACCTTGTTTGGTGCAATCATGCTCACCTTCGTGGTGGGGGTCATCATTCTGTTTGCCGCTGGCTGCTACCTGTTCGACTTTTGGAGCACCTTCATCGGCCTGTATTCGCAGTACGTCACCGATAACCCTGTCGACGTACTGCGCTATCCCTTTCGGGCGATCAGCGTGTGCTTCATGATTTTTGGCACAGAAGTAGCTGCGTTTTTTGGCTATCAGTGCGGGCGGTTAGCTAAGCGCTCTCGACTCGGTGACGAACGAGAGCGGGCAATTGTCGATCCGGAGCTGCACAAAGCCAAGAAGCGTCGGCAAGCCGCGATGTGGATGGCCGAGCAGCAAGCCGAAGACGAGGTGCAGGATCAGGCCAAGGCTTACGCCCAAAAGCGCAATCGCCATCGCGATCGCCCCCAAGGTCGAGTGAGACTGTGAGGGCTGAGCCATGACTTTGACTGTTCGAGAATTCAGGCTGCTGACTCTGGGGGTGTGGCTGCTGCTTGTTAGCAACATCGCCGCCCCTGGCTACCTCAAATTCTGGCTGCCGAGCTTCGGCACAATCGATATTCCCGCAATGGTTCGGGGGGCTCGCCCCAATGCTTAGAAAAACGCTGATCGCCGTCCCCTTAGTTTTTACTTTCTTTCAACCTGCCAGCGCGTTTGCTGAGTCGTGGTGGCATTACGGCTTCGCTGTCAGCATTGGCCCCCTTAAGCTACAGCTCGTGCGGCCAGCCAAAGATGCAGTTCAAGAGTTTGTCGGTCGCGACGTAGATTACCGGCCAGTCGAAAAAGGTGACACGATCGCGGGCTATCCCGTCACTAGTGGCTTTGGCCCGCGTCCTTCGCCGTGCCCTGGCTGTAGCTCTGATCATGGTGGCGTTGACCTTGGCACTCCCACCGGCACTCAGCTCCATGCCGCTGTAGAAGCAAAAGTGACGTGCTTTTGGGATGACGGCGGCGGTGGACTCGTTGCCGATATTTGGTACGGCCCTGAAAACTACCGGGCTCTACATCTCGATAAATGTGAGGACGGCACTTACGCCGCTGGTGAAGTGTTCGCGAAAACGGGCAACACGGGCAATGGTACTGGCGAACATCTTGACTGGCGGCAACGAGTTAACGGGCAATGGGTAAAGCCCACAAGAGGCGTATTAGAGTCCACCTTGAGCGGTTTGCCCCTAGCACCTCCAGTTGTGGCATCCGCTTCGTTTACCCAAAATGCGTTACTAACCGACAAGGATTTGACGTGCGCGATCGGCGCGGCTGAAGGTACCAAAAACGATGACTGCAGCCCCAATCACAACTACTGGGGGCACATTGACCCAGGAAACGGCGTTGCCAACTTAGGCGCGTTCTCATATCAACATGGGGCCAGCTCACCGGAAGAGGCTGACCAAAAGCAGCTCAGCCGACTTCGTAACGCAGAGCAGGAAATCCAGGCGCAGGCAACCGGCAAGTTTGGTCAGTCGTTATCGAAGGCCGCGCTAGCAAGCGCCCTCGACCTATGGAATCAGGCTCCACTGGCGGGACAAGATTTTGTGCGTCATCTGCCTACACCTGACCCAACGCCAGAGCAAATCATTGACGCTCGTGCCAAGAGCTATATTGACCCAGGCACCGGGGCGCTCGACGCACCCGGATTAGGTAATGACCCAGGGCGAGTGAAGGCAGATCAACAACGCCGAACGAAAGAAGTGTTGAGACAGGTGCAATGAATTTCAAAAACGAAGCCGAGCTACAGGAAGCGATCGCGGCGTGGCTAAACCAGCGAGGCCATCAATCCCAACGCGAGGTCAAAACTGGTGGTGGCCGCGTTGATATCCTCACCTCTCAGCACCTGATTGAGGTCAAACCAAAGCTATCTCGCAGTGCACAGTTTCAGGCACTCGGGCAGCTCCAGACCTATGACAAACGCTTCCCACGCCATCAGAAGGTGATTGCGGGCCTCACTCCATCCAGTGCCAGCAGCGCTTATACCACTGCCACCCGCATTCGAGAAGATGGCGTCGAAGTATGGTTTATGGACTCGATGCCCGAGTTCGTTCGATTCGTCAAAGGGCAAGGCCAACCGGCTAAGCTGCGTCACAATATTCCGATGACCTGGTGGAGTGCTCCTTACCTATTCGGCAAGGAGATCGAGGGCACCTTTGTCGTACCCATCCTTTCGGTATCGACCTTGTTCTTCTTCGCGTGGCTGTGGACGTCAGGCCTCACAACGTTCTGGACGGTTGTCAGCCTGCTATTTGTATTTGGCGTTCTGTGGCTCATCTACGATTCTGTGATGAACTGGATTGCTAGTCGCAACACCCGCCGCTAACCCACCCAGAAGCTCCGGGCATCTACCCTCACTCATCCATTTCCCTCCCAGAACCATGCAATACGACGGCAAAACAATCAGAGTCCCCAGTCCAGATCGCAGCATCCCGCCCCAATATTGGCCCAAGGCGTTCGCCAGCAAAGGTAGTTCATCTTGCTGGGATGCCCTAGCCGCGCACCTGGAAAAACTGCAACGCGAGGCCGATCGCCTCAATGCGCGGTTACGACAGCTGCAACGCCTCAAGCTAATCGGCACCCACATAGACGTCGGTGAGCAAAAGAGCATCGTAAATCACCTGTACTGGCTAGAGATGGCCATCCCGCCACTGAAGCGAGCCCACAAGAGCCGCCCCAACCCCGGCAATGCTCAGCTCAACGCCAAAGTCCTGAAACTGGGCAGGCATGTTCAGACCGCCTCAGAGCGCCAGTCCTCAGACATGGCCGCGCTCGCCAATCGCATGAGTAGGATCGAGTCCGTCATCACCCACCCCCAGTTCATTGCTGGGGTAACTGCCATCAAGCAGATGGGCTCCACCCGACAGCGCACACCTATCGGCTACGGCGCCCCGCCGCCCCGAGTCCGCATTGACTCACCCGACGATCCACCCACGCAGCCATTCCCTGACCCGATCAGCGTCCCTGCAAAGCCCGTGAGCGGCATTGACAGCGTGATAGAGCGCTATGGGCCTCGCAGCAATGGGCGAGGGCAGGGCGTGGGCTTCAAAGGAGGTTTGTGATGATGCCGACTGTCAATCTGAAGTTCTTGATTCCAAATGATTGGACATCTGAAGATAGCTTGCAGGATCTGCGCGATCGCTGCCTTCGGTGCCACAAGGTCACATCTGTAGCGATGGGCCTAACTGAGGTGGGCAAATATCCGCTCCACAAAACACGGTATCTAGCTCGCGGCAATTATCGTTTGTGGATGTTCAGCGCCACTCTATCTCGGGACAGGATTGGCGTGCGGAGGTTTGTTCAGTTATTCCTCGTAGCCTTTGCTGAAATCATTGACGACGTTGTTCAGGGCGTTGACTACTACGAAGAATTGCAGTGTCTAGAGTCAGTTTTGGGGCACATGAAGTGATTGAATGGCCCTAGCGGGCGGGGTCAGGAGTTTGGCGAGTACGCACGTTGATTAAGCGGAGAAATGGCCAACCGAACTAAAGCTTAGGAGCGAAATGATGAGAACACCGCAAGAAATCCTCGATCAAACCAACGAATTGGCCCGTGAATTTTATCGAATTCGAGGCTATCAGGTGGATGAAGGGTATAAGTTCCATGAGGCCACGCACCCTCACGAAGTGCAAGCGTGGTACATGGCGTGTGCCGCTCAATCTCTTTTAACCTCTACAAGCCTTGACGATATTTTTGACGAACTCGATTTACCGCGCAAGCGGTATGACTTAATTCACTATTGAAGGTGATTACAGTAACGCCGCGGGTTTCCCCCACCGATACCCCTGACCATGGGTGGCCCCCATGTGCAGCAATAGCTCAGCATCCTGTGGCCGCTGAACACCCTCGCAGATGACCATCAACCCTCGCTCCCTGGCCGCGCTGATGATTGACCGGGCGATGCCCGCTCGCAGTGCATCATCAGCAACCAGGTGACAGACCTCGATGTCGAGTTTCATCGCGCTGAATAGCTTAGCAGCCTTGAGAATGAGGGCCAGGCTGGAGCGCGTTGGCACGTCATCGGCCTCTAGGTTGTGCCCTAATCGGCGGATCAAATGCAAGTTTTTGATTTGCTGCGCTTCTCCGATTGCGTCCTCGACGACCTCAAACCACAGCCTTCCGACCCCATCGCAGCTAAATATCGTTTGCAAATCCTTGCGGTTAAGCATGTTTGCCGACAGGTTAAGCGAGACAAACCCGTCTAGGCGCGGCAAGTGACTGCATGCCAGCTCAATCTGATTCGCCACCCAACTCCATTCGAGGTCGCTGCCAATCAAGTACGGCAGAAACCGGGCAGGACTGACGATCGCACCATCGAACTCAATGCGACTCAACGCCTCATGTCCCACTATTTCACCGGTCGCTAGATCCACGATGGGCTGGTAGTGCAGTGTAAACGCATCGCGGGCGATCGCCCGCTCCACGATTTTGCGCCCGTCGTATTGCTCGCGGGACATCTCATAACACTGGCCTTCAATGATGTCGCAATGCCCTGTCGAGTCGATGCTGATGCATTTATCGACCGACCGACAAAAAAGGAGCCGCTGGCTACGGCTCCACATGCGATACCAAATTTCTTGCTTTTGCCCCAACCTCAGAGACCGACATAAGTTGTGGTGCTCTAGACACCTCAGCAGGTCGTCGTCATGCAACAGCTTGCCGATTAGACCCGGCCCCATTTCCGCGACCTGTCGCTCCGAGTAGCCGAGCCACGCAATATCGCCGCCCAAAAACAGGTTGCGTTGTTCGGTGAGGTGATATCGATAGAGCAGCATTACAGTGCCGCTGCCCCCAGCAACAACCACAGCGCTAGGCCTACCAAGACAAACACCCCAAACAGAACGAATTGCCACCAGGGCATCCCTCTGATGCTTTCCCAAGTGTGAAAGGCGGCTTCCCAAGGGTTGTCAATCTCAGGCATCTGCTGGGCGATCGCCTCTTCCATAGTTTTGTTGACGGTGGCTGGCCCCTCGTCCTGCTCAATGGCCTGCAGCGTTTCATCGCCATAGAGGCGAAAGACAATCCAGTTTCGGGGGTCGCCAAAGGCAATGCGATCGCCGTCTTCAATGGCTTGCCATTGGCCGTGCGGCATTTCAGCAGAGCTGCTGATCTTCCCTCGCCAGGTCGGGTTGGTTTTTGACAGATGCATGATCTGCCAGTTGCCGAGTTCGTTGTCGTCTTCGTCCAGAATACCTAGCGACACCCAGCGAATCGCCGCGTGAGACCCGCTGACAAATTGCGCTGTCCCACCGCGAAAATAGAGTCCGATGCGATCGCCGTGCTGGGGTTGCCTACCAACCCGCCACACATAGCCAATGCACTGAGTATCCGTATCCAAAATGGTCGGATAGCTAGCATCCGGGAAGTGGCAGTACAGTTTTGGCACAAGAAAACCTGGGGACGGTACGGGGGCAGCACCGTCCTAAGATTTCCCGTTGCCCCGCTACCGACCGGTGCACCGGTCGGTAGCGGGAAGCTGCCAGCCCAGAATCGAGTACGCGATCGCCTCAGCTCCATCGCCGTAGAGCTGCTGCAGGCGTTCTCTGACGAGGTAGGCGGGCATATCGGGCGTGAGGGTTATGGGCCGGGGCGCGGGGGCTGTGTGGGGCATGACTGAGGGCGTGTGGGGTTGCCATCAGTGTAGTACAGGGTTATTGCTTGGGCGTGGTGGCCTTGCGGTTGTGTCGATTGGGGTTGGAGTTGGTCGCTGAAAAAGAGGATCAGCTTAGCTTCTTAACGATTGTCCTGCCCTGCATTGATGCTGTTGCAGGCTGAGTTGCCCCTGAAGGACTGCCCCCAAATAGAACTCTGTAGCGAGCAAAGATAGTTGCGTAGGTGGTTGCTGTGCCTGTGGTGTTTACCCAAAAGGTAGGGTAAATAAATTGCGTTGCATTTTGCAGCGTGACCGGCGCTGTGGTGCCTGCAGCATTAACCCCATAGGCTTCATGGTTGCTGTTGCCGTCACCCCCTGTCTGAACGTCAGAATCATCATAAAAAAGGCAACTAAAGGCCCACTGCCCGGTGTATCGTTCGTCAGTGATTCCAGTGAATTTCACTTGCACCCGAAGCTGAATCTCATACACTCCTGCACTAGGTAAAAAGATTTTGGTGTTGTCATTGGAGTCGTATACGCCAACTTCGTCAAAAAAGGCGAATGATGCCGACAAAGCAACCGAACCGCTAGACGGGTTTGTAAAAGAGCCAAGAACCAAGTAGCTGGACTGAACTCCACCGCCGCCACCCGAAAACTCTGACCAGCCGTTTGCGACCGACCCAATGTAGATTTTGTCGCCAGATACCGCGATCGCCCCATCTATGAATGCCGATGAATCCGCAGGCGTGCCACTGCCAAGGTTCCAGCTTTGAGCAACGCAAACCCAGCTGGGGGCGGACGGGTCAGTGCTTAAGTCAGCATCCCAGCGCCACAGAGAACCCGTGCCAGCGTCGTAATACAGTTGCCCATCGTAGTAACCCGTGAGGTCATCCTCGCTAGGCGTCGGCGGGCCAAAGCCATTGCGCAGTCCGGCCTCAAACAACGGCACCCATTTCGGATCTGGGGTTTCCGCCTCGCTGTCAGTGTCCCAAATAAAGAGAGTGCCAGCATCTTTGTCGTAATAAGTGTCGTTTGGGTAGCGGGGCAGCACGTCTTTGGTGCCCGGTGTCGTTTCAGTGTTCGGATCACCATTGCCGTACTGCCCTGGCAGGTTCTTGGCGACGGTGGTGATGGTCTCAGCCTGGGCTTTGATCTGATTCCGCAGCTCACCCGTATTGCCCATCCGTGGCGTGGCGCTCACCAGGCCATCCTTAACCTGCACCGGGTCGCCCGCGCCGAATCCACCATTCGCCTGCACCCCACGGGGTCGATAGGCATTGTTGCCGCCCACCTGCCGAATGCGCCCATTGCCGTCCCATAGGGTATACGGTTCCTGGGCGTTGCTTTCCATCTGGGCTTCAAACCGGCTCTCCTGAGCTGCTATCACGCGCTCGGTTACGCTGCCATCACTATCGGTCAGCGTCTCGAAAGCCTGCCCGTTGCGGTCATATATCGTGCGAGTGAGGGATGCCATTAGGGCGCGACCTCCTTAATCAAAATGCCGACTGTTTCGCAAAACGCGCGATCGCTTTGGTGTTCCCAGGTTGGCGAATCCATCAAATACGTTCGCGTCCAGCCGTCCAGGCACAGCACCTCAAGTTGGGGTAGTGGTGTGTCAAGCGCCAACAGCGCATCAGAGAGCGCTAGTTGAATGAGTCGCCCCCGCTGCCGCCCGGCAAGTAAATCGCGGTGGATGGTGGAGAGCGCCTCGCACTGCGCCACCGAGAATGCGAGTCCTTGGGGCAGTAGAAATGTGCGGGTACGACTGCGACCGGTGGCTCCGCCCCGATGCACCCACGTCACTTCGCCCTGGTAATCCTGCTGGGCCGCCGTGAATGGCCCTTCCCATTCCTCAGCGCTGGGTGGTTCGTTCTCACCCCGTGCTTTGGCGGGCCGGATATCGGCCGGCCGGTTCTGCACCAGCTGCCACTTGTTACCGCCCAACGTGCCAGCACTCGTCGTCGCTGTGATGCGAGCCACCTTTTCAATGCCCAGATAGGCGTAGAGCCCCGTCCCTTTTCGCTCCCAAGTTTCGACCCGCTCGCGAATCTGCCGCCATTGAATTGGAAAATTGCTGCCTGGGTCAAATTCCTTTTCTCGCGCCCATTCCTTCTCTACGGACTGAGACACCCGACCATCGGCGTCAAAGGTAAGAAGCACCTCCACTTCGCGGGTGCGCTCGGTCGTGGCAGCTTCCCCGCCATCGATCAGCCCCACCGCCTTTTCGGTGTACGTAAAGCTGCGAAAGAACCGGCGGGGCCATGAGTTGTCAGGTTCGCCCGTGGGCACCTCGTAGTAAAGGATTTCGGTGGTGTCGTCTACGACTACCTTGGTGTTTGATTCGCTCGCCTCAAATACCTGTGAGCCCACCTGCTTAAACCGGAACCGTGATGTACGACTGGCTGTGCGATCCGGATTGACTGAAACGACAGCACCCCGCGTGATGATCTGGTCTTCGTCCACGTCATAGGACTCAGACGTGAAAGTCTCTGTGTCCGTGTCGCTTTGGGTGTCGGTGATGGGCGTACTCACCGCGCTAACCGCCTCACCTGTCCCAGCGACCCGAATCACCTCAAAGGGTTCTTGCCCATCTCGATATCGGTCAAAGCGCAGATTCTGAGTATTCAGGTCAAGGGTGAGATCTGGCGTGACCTTGGCGGTCGTGGTCACCACCTGAGAGCGCACGATGCCCGCCTTGTCCTGATACAGCACACGAAAGCCACTGGCATAGGCCAGCTCACCGGCCTTTTGCACGTAGCTGCCGGTGGGCTTGGTGACAGGCAGGGCCACCGAATAGCCCCATGGGCCGCCGAGGTTGATGCTGGCGGCAGGGATGTCAGCGGCTTCGAGGTAGCGCTGGGCGATCACCGATGTGTCCTCAGCGGTGCCCAGTGTGATCGCGCTGACATCATCGGCGGGTTCCTGAGTGTCGCCCCACGCGAGCCAATCACCCAGATCTAAGGGCAGGATTTCGGCTTCGTCATCGTAGGCCGGTTCAGTCAGTATGTAGAGATGACCGAGGGGGTGATCGACGAATACGCCTGAGCCGGTGGCGACCTGTACTTTGACCAGTTGACCCGGTCGCCACCGGGCCGGATTGACATCGGGATCGATGCTCTCAGGGTTGAGATGATTTTCCAGGATTTCCAGGGTCGCAGTGGTGGCCAGGGTGCCATCTTCGCCTAAGCTCTCGCGCCCTGGCACAAAGCGCCCAGCGCAAGGGCTCCAATCCTGGCTGTCAGCCCCGATCAGCACCCTAAGCTTGCGACCACTGAGGTTGATGCCCATCAAATTTCCTCGATCGCAAAGGTCAGGCGATAGGCGGGCGTGCCATCACTGAACTGGCCAACGGGTCGCCGCCAGCCCGACGAGAGTATGAGCTGCACTGGAAAGACGCCATAGCCGTACTCATAACCCGCATTCCAAGTGGGGTTAATAGCGGCTAAAAGGCTCTTTTGATGGGGGCTGGGCTGGGCATCTAAATAATCGGTTTCTTCGATGAATCGGAGTGCCCCTAAGCGTTGTGCATCTTGCTCCGCTTTTTGCCATTGGGCGAGCGAGTGAAACTGAATAGTCTGATGGATATCGGCAAAACAGCTTATTTGCCAGCCGTATAGGATTTCATGAGCCGGGCCAGTGATGCCCGCGACGCCATTGTTGCTACGGAGGCCGATGACTTTGTAGCCAATGGGCTCGCGCACCGGAATGCCGTCGTCAGAGTCCCAACCATCTAGGGTCACAACAGGAATAGGGCTGCTGGCAAAGTCGGTGGCGTTGAGGCCGGGAATGCCAATACGGATTTGACCTTCACTCATAGACGCGACCTCCTCACCCTGCTACCGGTGGCCGCCATGTGCTTCCTGAGAGCGGCACGGCCAGGATCAGGTGTCGGGTCAAAGGATTGCGGTGCGCCGGGGGTTAAACGACCTTGGCGCTCGATGCGTTTGAGCCCACGCACAACTTTATCGAGACGGGCTTCAACGCCGCGATTGTCAAGACTGGGGATACCCACACCCACGATTTGGGTGGGGGCAATTTGGCGCTCAATCTGGGCCACCTGGCGACCGCTCAAGCTCTCACGGACGACGGCACGGCTAGCGCGTTGGCTTAAAATCGTGCCTGCCTGGTTGGGGACAAAGATTTCGTCCTTGTGAACCTGGTAGAGTTTGCCCGGGTCAACAGGGCCGCCAGAGCGCAAGCTGCCAGCAGTGGCCGGGGTCTCGGCACTTTCGAGGATGCGCTTGATTTCCTCGGCATTTTCTTTATCTAAGCGACGCTGATCGTTTTTAAAAACGCGCTCTCGCTCTAGTTTTTCGTCTTCCCAGTCGCGCTCCAGGTCGATAATTTGCTGAGCGGCCAGCTTTTCGGCGGCGGCAATCTCATTGTTCACCTCTTTTTGGACGACACCCAACTGGCGTTCATTCTCAGCTTTAATGGCAAAGATATCGGCCTCAAGCTCTTGCTCGAATACCTCCTTCTCTTGCTGTTGAGCATCCTGAAATCCCTGCTGTTGAGCGGCGATGCGTTCTTCGAGGGCGGTGCGGGCCTCTTCGATTGGCGTGAGCGCTTCCGGCTCCTGGGTGGTGGCCAGCGCCTTACGTTCCTCCTCTGCGAGGATTTCAGCACGTTCCTTCACCTGCTCGCGCTCGTCAATCAGGCGCTGGCGTTCTTCGGGTGAATCGGCCAAACGTAGGGATGTTTGGAATTCGGCTTCGTTAGCGGCGGCGTCAATGCGGCCCGATTCGCGATCTCGTTCTGCTTCTAGCTGCTTCTGGAATGCCTGAGCATCCGTCTGCTGCTTTTTCTGAAATGCCGTCTCACGCCGTTCTTTATAGTCTTGAAGGGCAGTCTCGGACTTCTCTTTAAAGTCCTCAATTCGCTTCTGTCCATCCTCGCGAAGCTTATTGAGGGCAGTCTCTTGGGCCGCTTTCAGCTTACCAAGCTCGTCCTGATTCTGCCTCTCGATATCGGTTTCGTTGTCATCGAAGGCATCTTCGCTCTCGCGTTTCGCTTCGTCGCGGGATTCTTTCAGGGCGTCGGCTTCATCCTGGGCGATCTCCTTCCGTTTTTCAGCCTCTTCTTTCGCCGCCTCGGTCGCCGCCTTCTCAGCGTCTTTCGCCGCCTTTTCAGCCTCGGCCTCAGCCTTCTTCTTCTCATTCACTGACGATTGAGCCAGCTTAATACGGTCTTGGTTGAGGCTGTTTTCAATGGCCAAGATTTCAGCGTTGACCGACTCGATTTCGGCGGGGTCATCGGTGCCGGCCTTGACCTCCTGCAGTTCAGCAATCTTTTCGCGGGCGGCGGCGATGCGTTCTTCGAGCAGAGCCTGCTCATTACCGGCCAGCTGCTGATCGGCTTGTTGCTGACTAATTTGGCCACTGGCTAGCGCTTCCTGAATGCTCGCCTCTTGAGCCAGGGCAGTGTTTTCCAGCTCTGCTTGAGCGGCCTTGAGTTCATCGCTGAGGTTGGCCACCTGGCTGGCCAGCGCCCCGGTCGCATCGGTGAGCTGGTCGCTGACGCCGGTCGCTTCGCTGATGGCCGCGCTGTAACCTTCCAGTCGTCGAATCTGGGCATCGCGGAGGGCGATCGCTTCTTCAGTGACGGGGTTCTGAGCCTTCAGGGCATCGATCGCGGTGTTGATGCTGGTCACCGTTGCGCCCACTGTTTGGGGATCAATCGTGACGCCGTCTTTAAGGGCGAGGGCCAGCTGGGCGGCCTCATCTTCGACCTGGCCAGCGGCTTCAGTGAGTTCACCAAAAGCCACCTTGCTGCGATTGGTGGCCACCTCGGCGGCGGTGGCCACGCCGGGTAGAGCACCGCGCACTACATCCAGGGCATTTTGCACCGGCCCCAGGCCATCGGCGAGCGCTTGGGCGTTTTGCTCAGCTTCGCTGAGGTTGCTGGCGACTGATGCGCCCACATCATCACCGGCCTTGCCGACATCAATCAGGGATTGTTCAACTTCACGGGTGGCCGCTTCGGTGGCGCGGGCCGCTTCGGTGGTTTTGGCGTAGGTATCGACCACCAGCGCGACAGCAGCGATCGCACCGGCAAAGGCCGCACCGGCCAAAGCACCGCCCGCCAGCGCTTTAGTTTGGGCCAACTGGGCGGCGGTGGCGCGGCCAGTGGCGACGGCATAGGCAGTTTGTACAGTCGCGGCGGTGGTGGTTACAGCCGTTTTAGCGGCGGTCGCGGTCAGGCTCTTAAGGGTTTGAGCTGTCGCTAGGGACTCTTGAATAATCTGGGTGCGCTTAGCCAAGTTGTAAGCGCTGATCGCCACCACGGCTGCACCGAGCACCCCAGCTAGAGCGGTGGTGCCCACCACTAGCTTTTGTATAATTGGCGGCGCTTGAATGAAGGTATCGAGCAAGCCACTAAAAACATTGACCACCTGAGTGCTGATGGGCAGTACCTGCTCACCAAATATGCGAAAAGTATCGTTAGCATTTTCGCCCAGCGTGTCGAGGGCTCCGGTTAGCCCCTGAGCCGCCGCGACGGCGGTGCCACCATACTGTTTTTCGAGTTCAGCCAGGATGAGTTCTTGGGCCGCTAGCTGATCTCCGCTGGCGACCAATGCCTTGATTTGTTCCTGTTGCTGAGCCGTGAACTGTGTTCCAGAGCGTGACAGGGCAGTCAAGCCCTTCACTGGATCTTCGAGGGCTTTGGCGACCTGAATGAGATTAGCTTCCAAGCCGCCTTCGAGGACTTCGGCTAAATCCTGGGAAATCGCCAGCGTTCTGAAAAAGGTGTCACCTTGGATTGATCGGAACGAAAGCAATGCCCTAGAAGCTCGCAGCGTCGCCTCTTCGCTGGTTAACGTGGCATCGCCCAGACCATCGGCATAGGCCACAATCTGATCGAGTGAGACGCCCGCGCTGCCCCCAGTATCTTCTAGGCGCTTGTTGACGCCGCCCAGGATGCGCTCATACTCTGCCGCGTCAAGCGCTCCCTTAGCGAAGACGCCCCCGACCGCAGTGGTCAACGCCCCACCGATCGCGCCCGCCGCAGTGAGGGCGGATTTCTCTAGTCGTTCGTTGGTCTCAGCGGCTTCGTTCTTCAGTTTTTCAGCAGCATCTGCGGCTTTGAGGAGTTCCTGGGTGACGAGAGCAACTTCATCGTCAGTGAGGCCATACGCCTTCTGTAGCGCTGCGGCGCTTTTCGCAGCGGCCTCATTGCGCTTCCGAATCTCGTCGACCTTCGCCTCGACCTTCGTGATTTCAGCAACCGTCTGCTGACCACCCTTGGCCGAGATTACAAACCCAAGCTTTAGATCAGTCACTGGCGACCCCCTGGGGTTGCGGCTGAGGCTTCAGTCCGTTGGCCAAAAAATCGTCAATGCGGCTCATGCTGCGCTTAGCATCTGCCCGCATCGTCGCCTTATCGCGCTCTTTCTTCGGTGTCGCCGCCCAGGCCAGATCATCGGCCACCGCCAGTGCTTCGCGCATGGGCATGGCTAGCAAAGACTCGGTCTCACCCTGGCTAATCAGCGCAGCAATCAGGCTGGCTTTGTCGCTGATGACTTGACCATCACTATTCGGCAACGGCGGATGACGGCGGGGAGGAGGTTCGCTGAGGGTTGCCAGCGGGGCAGGAATCAGGGTATCGCCGTCTTGCCTCGCAAACAGCAGGCGAATTACTTGGCGGGGGCTAACGTCCTCGGGAGTAATGCCGGAATAGGTCAGGCAGCGATCACATAACCAGCAAAACCGCTGCGACTCAATATAAATCTGCTCTGGCGACACCTCAGAGGCTTCAC
This sequence comes from Cyanobacteria bacterium J06638_20, assembly GCA_039819245.1. Classification (GTDB taxonomy): domain Bacteria; phylum Cyanobacteriota; class Cyanobacteriia; order Elainellales; family Elainellaceae; genus Vacuolonema. The sequence continues at coordinate 40,133 of JBCBSJ010000009.1, read as the reverse complement.
CCAAAAAAGAGATCGCCTGATCACGCAGATCGAGAAACTGAAACCAATTATCTGGAACACACCCCCCAGCGATTTGATACCGCCCAAAGCGATCGCGATACTGTAACTCCCCCGTATCGAGAAAAAGGTAATCTGGGCAGTCCGATGGCTCGATCCAGGGCATGGAAACGGAAGCAATTAATCGACAGCAGTTGCCATGTTGTACTCAGCAAAGGGGCGCTCCCATCCAGCGGGCAAGCCTGGTGAGATCTCGATCGTGACCTCGTTAATCGAATCGTTTACCGTCAACGCGGCGTCGCTGATAATTTCGCACTTGGGATAATGGCGCAAGACTTTCTGGGAAATCCCGCCTAAGTAAACCTCGGCCCATAACTCAAACTCACCGAACTTGACCGAAACACCAGGGCCGCCGTAATACTCGATCGAAGTTTTGGTGCCGAAGATCGGCACGTCAATCGGCGCTCCTGCCTGGGCTGCGTTGAAGACCAACTTGGTTCCCGCGTTATCTAGCTGTACTTCACCCGCCCCAGGGGCTGAGCTGGCCCTCGTAAAAGATCCCGGCTGACCCCAAGCGCCTTCTTCAGTCACAAACGGCAACACGCCGTACAAGCCGTCATTAGCGTCAGTAAAGAAGGGATTGACAATTTCGTAGGGACTGGTGAGCGGCACTGTCGTGCTCAAGGTGCCGGGCAGGGCGATGTTACTGCCGGTTTTTGGGAACTGGTTACGGGCGAAGCCCATGTGAAACCAGTCTTGCTCATTCCATCCGATGGTGAGGCCATAGGTCGTTGCACCTTTCAGCTTGCGCTTGGTGACATACTCCCCGTCCACGAATCGGTTAGTCTCTTGCTCATCCGACTCAGAGCTGTCAGCCCAGCTGATGGGGCCGAGATAGAAACCACGCTGGGCACCAGGGGTTAAGTCGCCAAGCTGAGTGGTTTTGCCAAAAATCTTGCCAAGTCCTTGGGCCATGCGATCTCCTAGTCTGCAGTTTCTGTGGTTTTGGGCTGCTCGGCTTCAACTAATTTGCCAGCCGCCACAAACGCAGCCACGGATTTATCTGTGGGGTCGAGTTCGCGCGTTGAATTGGCGATCATCGTGCCATCGTCAAGCACGATATCAGCGGTTGCACGATAAAGAGTGAGTTTAGGTTTTGCGGCAGGCATTGCTGTTCCTGAGCACGTCTAAGCGCTAGGATTCCCTGCCCGAATTCGAGCGTCATTTGCTGACACCACCACGACTTGCAGAGATCGCCCCTGGTATTCCTGAAACGTCTCTGATACCTCAGGGTGCGACGAATCTACGCCGACAATCAACAGGCCCATGACTTTGCCGAGCACGATCGCGTCTAGCCACAGTTCGCCATGTTGATATTGGCAGAGATCGCCTGAGTTCATGCCTGGATTCCGTCTTACGTCAAGGCGAGGTGTAGTTAACGGGTGAAGGGTTACTGATCCCCTGCACCCTAAGTTAGCCTCGAAGCGTCGTCTATGGGATCGTCAGATGTCAGCTTTTGCTAAATGGGGAATTGGTGGGATCGTCGCCTTCGTCGTGCTGATCGGGTTGATCATGATGGCCAATGAAATGACCAGCAGCGGAGATGAGACGAGAGAGGCTGCTGAGGAGATAAGAGAGACCGTCGAGGATCTTAGGGAGCTAAAGGAAGAGAAAAATGAATAGCTAGGCCGCGTTTAGGGTTTGGTAGATGCGCCCTGGTGGCTGCTACGCCAGATCGAATTTGTGTTGCGTGCTAATAAAAACTGAGCTGGCAGCGGCTTGAATCGCACTCTCCGGGGCACCATCTAACGCACCCTGAGCACGGCGATAACAGGCGGCATACAGTCCAGTCATCTGCTCGATATAGGCACCCACCTCAGTCTTACTCGGGGCCGGGGCTGCTGGCGTGGCGGTAGGCGCGGTAGATGACGCTTGAGCCTCGACCAACTTGTAACCTTTGCCATCGAATAGGAGCTGTACCGACTGTTTCTTCTTGAGAGACAGCAGTGCTTGATCATCGGCATTGCCCCACAGTTTTGCTTCTTCACCGTTGGGTAGGGTGGTCAATACGTTGATGCGCGGGCCATTGCCATAGTCCTTAGGATTGCTAGCGGCGTATTTGACGGTGGCGTTTGCGATTGTGGCGGTACTCATTTAGCCTCCTTCGGTGCGGTCTTGAGTCGGTCGATTAGGTTCGCTACAGCAGCTTGCTCAAACTGAGCGCAGGCATGGCTATAGCGGCATCAGGCATCAGATTGATGTCGCCCGTCAAAGTGGTAAAGATCGCGTTGAGACACCTTTTGGCGATATTCGGTTTGATGCGAACGGCAATGTAAGCCTTGACGATGCCGCATCACTACTTGGGTACTCCAGCGAAGAAGCATTGCAGGTCATAGAGTCCGATGCTTTTCAGTCCTCCCTCAAGCATCGCTGGTAGGAAGTAATTCCCTTCTTCCATTAATGAGTTTTCCTGATCATTCAGGAAAACTTGAAAATCTTGCCTCTCAACGAATCTAGTTAAATAGGAGTTTGAATCACTATGTCCAATTTGATTTTGCGGAAATACAACGGCGTTGAAATTCCTCAGCGCGCCGATGGCTACATGAATGCCACCAAGATGTGTCAAGCAGGCGACAAACTTTTCGCTGACTTTTGGCGACTGAGGTCAACTGATGAATATGTCAGGGCGTTGTCTAAGTCTATGGGAATCCCCATAGACGCGCTCTCTGAATCCATTGTCAGCGGACCAAATGAGCTGAGGGGCACCTGGGTTCACAAACGACTTGCCTCTCGTTTAGCTCAGTGGATCAGCCCAGAGTTTGCTGTTGTTGTTGACGGCTGGGTGCTTGATATTGCTGAGGGCCGAATTCCGGGTGGAATGGAAGAAATTCTCAGCAGAGATCGCGCCGAGCGGCGGCTACAGCTAGAGAATCAAGCACGGGGCTCTTATAACCAAATGATGGAGAACCAAGCGAAGCTGTGCGCTGCTCTTTCCATTATCAAAGAAGAGGAGTTGTGGCGCGATATTCGGGGCAGCAATGGCGAGCCGGTATTTGATAGGTTTGCCGATTATTGCGAGCAAATAATCGGCGTCAAAAAATCTCAGGCAAATGCCAAGGTGCAGGCCGGTGACATCATCAGGAAGCTGACCGATATTCCTGACGACTGGAAGCCCAAAAGCATTGCAGCCCTCACCCTGCTTGCCCAAATTGACGAAGAAGAACGGATCGAAGTTTTGGAGCAGCTCGCTGACGAATCCAACCCACCCACCGCTTTCAACGTCAAGCGAGCCATTCACGATATCAAAGCTCAGCGCGAAACCGAAGCCCTAGAGCAGGTGCTGGACCTACCCAGCGAAAAACCCACAACGGAAGAGGCTCAACGCCATAGCAGCTCAGGCAAGATCATCATTCAATTTCAGGTAGACGAGAAACTGAAAGAACCCCTCACCGCCTGCGCCAAAAGGCGTCAGATGAGCGTTTCGACATTTGTGGCCAACCTAGTCTTTCGTGAGCTGCGTGAAGCATCGGGCATTGGTGAAGCGCCTGAGTTCCGCGATATGCCTTGGTAGTGGAGTCTGGAATACTGATCAAAACAAAGCCCCCTTTCCTGAACGCGAAAAGGGGGCTTTGTTTTGGAGAAGAATCTAGCTGCTGGGTTTCCACCGCACCAATGTACGGGCTCGTTTGATGCTGAAAAACCGATTGTCATTGGGCGGGTTTTCGCTCGGTGTTAATCGCCGTCCGCCGCGCCATTCAAAGAGCTGCCCCGCAAACTGATGGCCAACCAATAGATTGGCGACCTTGCGCTCCGCAGTGGTGAGGCTGCAGTCGCCACGGAGCCGCTCGAAAGCAAACTCCATGTTGAGCACTTCGTAGGTACTATGTACGCCTTGCACGATATTGCCACGAACGTCTGATCGTTCTTCGGCAATCCACGACAGCACCAGGCGATTGGGGTTCTCTGGAGTGCCCACCATGCTTAGCTCGGTTGACCACCAACGCACGGTTGCCCCCATGTCAGCGATAGGCGCAAGGCGTGCCGTGATAATGGGCTCTAACGCCGCTAAGTCAAAATTACTCATCTGCCACTATCTATATGCTCCTGAATCACCTGTATGGCGTAGGGGGAGATCGCTTGGGCTGCCCCCTCAAAAACGTTTCGCTCTGGCAGCCCTGGATGGTTGATTTCTGATGATGAGCGCCAGCCGTCATCGGTATAAAACCGCAGTGTTGATGAAGCCTTAGGGCGAATCTTGTAAGGCCGAGTACCCAGGATGACCCAAGGCGCATACTCCAGCGACCAGCCCACCTGCACCTCATTGGATCGAGGGCGAGTGCTGCGCAAGTCAGCGAGCAATCCACCATCACGGCGCAGCACGCCCGATGCCTTGCCCCGAAACTGCTTCTCAGCCTTGGTTAATGGGGCTAGCGGGGCCAATGGTTGACCCGATAGCTTTTTGCCTGCCGCGATCGCCTGCCCAGTTCGGCGTTCTGTATACAGGCCGATTTTATCCAGCGCGGGGCCGAGGTCTTTTAAACGACTCACGTACTGGTCTAGATTCAGTTCTCCGGTAAATCCAATTTCAGCAACCATGTGGCTAGGTTGCCCTTCAAAAAGAAACCCCGTCCGGGTCAGGTCGGGGTGCAGGTCGGAGGGAGAAATCGTTGGCCCTAGCTGGCTACCAACTGTTTAAACTGCTTGCCAGCGCTAAACGCGGGTACCTTCGTCGCGGGAATCACCATCGTCTCACCCGTTTTGGGGTTGCGACCTTCCCGCTCTTTGCGATCGCGGCGTTCAAAGGAGCCGAAACCCACCAGCGTTACTTTGTCGCCTTCAGACACAGCGTCTGCGATCGCTTCGGTCGCGGCGGAGAGAACGGCGTCGGCCTGCTTCTTGGTGATGCCGGTTTTCTCGGCAACCTTTTCAACCAGTTCAGCTTTGTTCATATTGAGGGAGCAACGGAAAAACAACTATTCCAGCGTTTATAACACGACAGTACAGGTGTTTCAACCGTGCGGGAATATTGGCCTATAATATAGATGTCCTGCTGAATCAGCGCGATTCACTGGAAACTCTACTGCATAGGTTCAAAAACACTACACCACCCGCGTCGGTTCGCCTGCGCGGGTTTTTGCTATGCATCACTTACAAGATGCTTGTGTTTGTAATAAACAGACCTTGATATGCCAGCTTCTGCACAAGCGGACAGGATCGGCATATCCGCAGATAAGCGCTGCGCCAGCTTGAGCTTATGGATACTCACCGGTGGGCGACCGCAATGTTTTCCGTTGCGCTGAGCCTTACTCATGCCGCCTCTGACCCTGACGCGAATCATTTCGCGCTCGAATTCAGCAACCGCCGCCAAGATATGAGCCACCAAGCGGCCCGTGGCGTCAGAGATGTCGATGTTTTGCTTTAGCACCTTGAGCTTGATTTGATTCTCGACACAATACTCAACCACTTCAGTGAACACCTGAAGCGATCTAGCGATTCGATCTATCGCCCAAGCGACCAAAGTATCACCCGGCTCAAGACTTCTCAGTAAATCCCAAAAAACTTGGCGATCGCCTGACTTCGCCCCACCACTCACGAAGTCTTTGACAATATTGCTGGGCGGTACACCATGAGCCAGTAAATCGTCAACCTGCATTTGCTGATCTTGTTGCTCGGTTGAGCACCGAACATAGCCAAAAACTGAAGTCATAAAAACACATCCTTTACGGACACCCGTAGGGCTAGTAAAACCGTTCTAGTTGCAAGTGTACACAAAGGATGTGGTTTATGGAAGGCCGAGAGTTTGGTTGACAAGTTCGGTGAGTACGACACGATATTTGACAGAATTTGACAGAACCGCCGTCAACCGACACGTTTTTGTCAACCGTCACCCTAAGCTGTCCTCACCCAGCGGTAAACCACCAGCGACGGTTGCACATTGTTGTGGGGCTGGTCACCGCCAGCGGGCTGTACTGCCTCCGATGTAATTCCCAGTCCTAAAGCGCTTGACCCAACCCATTGAGGGTTGTAAACAGAAGTGCTGCCTCCAGGGCCAAAACCGATCAAGTTATGTGGGTGCTCAGGCATTTGCGCGACACTCAGGGTGATCTCTTTTTCTCCAAGCTCAGCCCCCGCTGTATCGAAGTCAGTGTCGCTGGGGTCGATACCTACTAGCACCCTACCCGCGCCTAGTGATTGCCATGTGCCATAACCCAATAACGTTGCTGGGTTGGTGCCGTCGCGATCGTTTTGGTAAATCGAGCCGACCGGCAACTCTCTTGATTGCAGTGCGGCGGTGACGGCATTAGAGATTGCTGCTTGCACCATAGCCGTTGTAGCTAGCTGAGTGCTGTTGCTGGACGCAGAAGGCGTGGGCGCGGTAGGGGTGCCGGTGAACGCAGGGCTGGTAAGTGGGGCTTTGTCCGCAAGTGCAGCGGGTAACCCGGTGATAGTGCTTTGCGCTTGGGTGCCGGTGTGATTGCTGCGATTGCGATTGGCAGTGTCCCTAGCATTAAGCTCCGCAACCAGATCAGATTGATTGGCGATCGCCCCCGAGATTTGCCCCCAAATTGAGGCCCGACCGGTCAGCTGCACATAAGCGCTAACCCCATCCCAGCGGTAAAAGATGCCGTCGCTGAGGTCTATATAGAGCTTGTTCACGTCGCCGGGGTCGGGAAAGTCAGTGAACTCGTCATGGCTTTCCAGCTCATCCAGTGCGCTAATATCAGGCCGGTTCGTCAGCTTCTGATAGTCGTAGCCATCAGGGATGTCAGCCAGTAGCAGCTCCGGCTTGACTACTAGGTCTCCGTTGCCATCAATGATCAGGAACCCTGCGGTGACCAACGCGGCGATTGCGTCCAGCCTGGCGTCACGAGCCTGCACTGTTGATCCAATACTGGCAGGTTGCAACGCTGTACCAGCTAAAGCCCCTTGAGCATCCGTGGCAAACGCCTCAACATCCTCCGTTGCCGCCGTGCCTAGCGAAGCTTGTAGGGCAGCAACGACCCCCGCAGCCTCAAAGCTGCCCCGCGTGCCGTCAGCCAGAGCGTACTGGGGATGATCGTCGTCGTTGAGGCCCGACAAATTCCCGTGGTCGGACGTGCCACCATTCCCGCCGTTGCCCCCATCACCACTGCTGACCGACAATGCTGCGGGCAGGGTCACGGACTGCACCCCAAGCGGGGCGACGTGGAGAGGGAGTTCAGCCTGCTGGATGTCACTGTCGGTTAGCGTGGCGGTGCAAGTCAGCGTGTAGGTGGCCCCCTTGGTCAGGCCGCTACTGTCGATGACGATGATCGAGATGGTGGAATCAGAGCTGCTAGATACCTCAGTCAGCCCGGTAGGCACTGTCCAGGCGGCGTTTGCCAGGCTCGGCGCACCCGGCAAACGCCGCAAAAAATCCCCCCAGTCGATACGAAGGGTCGTTCTGCCGCTGGGAGGGATCTTTTGTGATGGCAGGGTCATCGTTTAGAAATTCTGTTCAGGCTGATTACAGTGATCGTTCCCGTGGGCTCCACAATGGCCGTGCGGGCCTGGGCTAGGGCTTGCAAGTACGGCTCTGTGAGTTCGGCTACGGCGATAGGGCGCGGCAACACCTGGTACAGCAGCACCGTTGAGGGGGTGAGGGGGATTAGCCCAGCGGGGATGATGCCAATGAAGCCCAGCGACTTGGGTTCAATGCCGACGAAGCCTGCGCTCACTGCCCTGTCCTTTGAAGTGCACCGACGATTGTAGCCACGTCATTTTCGTTGGTTAGGTTGAATATCTTGTGCGCCGTACCATCGGGCTTGCGTAGGGTCAGGGTGTTTGTCGTAGTGTCAACGCTGATATCCCCTCGCGCAAGTGCAGCGGTGTCGTCAGCGATCACGGGGATGCTGTCGAGGTTGGCGGCACGGGTTGGGGTGAGGCGGTTTTGAAGTTCAACAACTTTGGCATCAAGTGTTGATATCGACGTGAGGATGGTTGCTTGGTTTGCTGCTGTCGCATCTCCATTGCCGCCAGAACCGCCATCTCCAGAGAGGAAATATCCTGCCTGAGCCAACGCCAGGTCGGGACGAAAGATGACTTTTGCGGTGATACCTGTTAGGTCGAATAGTGGCGTTGAATCGACCTGAGGGAGGAACGACGCAGCTACAAAGCGAATCTCATGATCGTAGTTAGCGGGCACGATGCGCCAGCCCTGCCCTAGCTGATTTTGAAGAAAAAAGACGGTGGGGCCGTAGACGGGGTTATTGAGGTTGTCACGATAAAGAAGGTTGCCGCCCTCCTCTCTAAAGGGAAAATTAATCGACAAATTTCCACCCACCCACCAGTCGGCCAGCGGCACAAACAAATCAGTGAATAAGTTGTAGTCAACCACTGCCGGATTGCCCGGTTCAGCGGTCTCTGTGATGCGCTTTGTTGAGGCATCAAAGGTGAACGCCATTATGCAGCAGCTCGATAGGATGTCGTCTCAGTAAGTTCAATTCGGAATGATTGGGTCACATTGTTGCCGACACTGAACGGCCCATACACACGAGGCAAGGTGTTCGTGTCGCCACCGCCAACGCTCACCAAAATAGGGATGTCAGTGCCCGCAGGGTGACCGTTTTGGTTAAAGGAATTGTACTTAATAGAGAAATCGGCGGTCTGATTGCCGGTCACGGTGCCAGCAACATCGCTACCGTCTCCATCATCCATGACAGGGGCATTAGCAACGCCAAAAACTGACTGCTGAAATGCCTTGAAGGGCGCTGATCCTGTGAAGTTGGTTGGCACCACAAACTCAAAGGCAAATGCGGCCACCACTTCAAAGGCGCGGCCAGTTCCACTGCTATCAATAAAGGTGCTGGTGTTTTTCTCTCCATCGGGCAATCCATCGGTAAAGCCCTGATAAGTGACAGACTCACCGATAAACGTCGAAAGCGCTGGAGAATGCCCACCTAGCAAGGTACCAGAACCGCTGTCAATGTCCGTGCTTTTTTGGCGAACGAGCCAGTTTAGTTTTTGATGCACTTGCTGGGCGGTGGCCCCAGTGCGGGCAATGATGGCATCGAAGTTATAGTTAGTGCCCTCAATACTGCGCTGCACATCTGGGTCATGGCGAGTATAGGTGATGTTGGTATAGGGCGTATTGCTGGCGATCGCCGTGTCATTGACCAGAGGCGTGCCACCTGCGTCTGCCAGCTTCGGGTCGATTGCGTCACCCAACAGCAAGTTATAAGGCTTGGCAGTGAGAGCGGCGGTGTTTTCGGCGGTCACTAGGTCATAGACAACGACTGTGCGGCCTGCTTCGGCAATCTTGCAAGTAAAGAAAGTGCGGCGGTCAATGCTGTTGCCTACGTCGCGGATGAGGACGAGCTGGTTGACGTACCCATTAGTCACAAAGTCCGTGATCGTAGCACTGGGATTGCTGTCCGGGTCTTCCTGCCAGTAGTAAGCAATCCCAGTGCCACCCACAAACGCGGCTGACTTAACGTTCATGTAGTCGCGGCTTAGGGCCCCGGTTTCGCCGTCCAGGATGCGAACTGCTGTGTCTCGGATAGCGTCGTAGGTGTTTTGGTCGTGGGGTTCCCAACCTTCAACGAACACAATCGTTTCAGCGTCTGGGCGTAGTTCTTCAAATGGGAACGGGTAAACATCGTAGGTGCCGTCATCCCAAAGCTGTTGCAATTCCGAGGTTAACGCCAAGCCCGCAACGCCATCCTCAAAGTCAAGTCCATCGGCTTCGACAAACTGAAAAGTTTTCTTCAGGCGACTGATAGCGCAAGCCTCGCCCGCGCTTTGATCGGTCAGCGTACCGGTGTGGTTACTCACAGTGATGGTGCCTGCAGCAACTGTATCAATCGTCGCGTAACCATTGTTTGGGTTGGTCGGACTGGCGAAGCGGATGATGACGCGATCTCCCACCTCAAAGCCAGCCGTGACAAATTCGTTAGCCGAGTCAGCAATGGTGCTACTGCTAGCGGTGACGCCGACCGTAGTGCGCTGAGACAGCTCAACGGTATGCAAAATCAGGTTGTTGGTTGTCAGACCCGATTGATTGGTGACCTTAGTCATTGGTATCGACCTTTTCTAAAAAGACAGTGATTTGAGCGCTAACAACTCGCAGGCGATCGCCCGCCAGCTCCTCGATGTGGGTAGGGGTAAACACGACGCTTGCAGGGCCACGGCTCAGAGAAAACCCCTGATGAACCTGAGGAGTGTTCTCGCTGAGCGCGCCGTCCGCACGTCCTAGAGTTGATTTGTAAACGCGGTAGGCCATTAGGGCTCAGCCTCCCAGGCGGTAGAGGGCTCTAGCTCGGCAAACAACGTGATTGATTCGGTTATGAGTCGATTACGAACTTTCCACGGCTGATAGCCAGCTAAATTGACGTCTATATCGACACGCTGAGGCACGGTACTGGGTACCCAGTCGTAAGTAGTGCCGCTAACGCGTTGTCTAAGGATTTGGTTGCTGGTGCCTGACCATCGGATTGAGATTTCGCAGTCATCAAGCAGATCTTCAAATGACACGGTTGTCTGTGGCACATCAAAAGCAATACTCTGCGTCCCTGTCCCCCCTGGCGGATTAACGACATACGGGGAGTTTGCGTCGATGAGCACGCCGGGGTTGGCAATTTTTCCGGTGAGGGCTAGCCGGTGAACCGCGACGGCCATCATCTTGTGAATGCCCTCAGGGCCGGGAAGGGCTGAGAGGAACGCTACTAGCGAAAGGTCGTAATCAAAGTTTCCGAGTAGTCCGGTAAACGCATCAGTGGCATTGATCAGCACTGCAAATACAGCGTCAGCAGGAATCAACGCTCCATTTGTTCCCAAATAATGACGTCCATCACTTTCTGACGGATTACCAGAGCCGTCCAGTTGCACATTCCAGTAGGCGGAGTCGCTTCCGGCGCTGCCCAAGCTCCGACGACTGAATGCCTCACCGTTTCTGTTTATGTACAGAGCGTTGAAGTTATTGCCCCGGTTCATCAATACCTCTGTACTTACTGACTCTATATCGGCAAAAACCAGAAGAATGTGCGTAACGCCGGAAGTGTCGTAATTAACGAAATCTATACGACGGCTACCAGAAAAACGGGCAACACCACCCTCGAATAGTGGCATGGGATTGCTGCCATTCTGCGCCATGCTGACATTACTTGTTTTTACCGAAGACCACGTTGTAGTGGTGATCGTGGCCACGTCTGTAGGGTCAAACCAAGCAAAAACCTCATCAATATCAGACAGGGTAAACACCGAAGCAATCTCATCTAAGTGAATCGGCTTGGTGTTGACAGTAGTCGATACGTTTGCCGCATCACCAGGCGGAATTGTCACCGTCAAAACTAGGTCAAGATCGCCAGCAGACTGTGCGGCTAGGGTGATTTGGTCGTTTGCTCCACTGGGGTCATACTCAAAGTCACTTGAACTCAGGTCAACCGTGACGGTTTCTGGTGTCTGGATCTTTGCGCCTGCCGAATATGTTTGAGTGAGGTTGCCACTCAGCGTAAAAGTGTTGGTGCCACGGTCAATTCCAGTAACCGTATATTCGTCAAATGTTGAGCCGTTATCAAGAAACAGGCTGCAGCTATCGGGGATGGCAGCGTCAATGCTGTCGGCCACAACCACTGTATTTGTGCCGCTGGCAGCAGTTGTGATCCCAAAGAGGTATTGCTGAGCGCGGAGAATGTAGCGCCCGCCGCTGGCTAGACTGCGAAACTTTGCTCCCAGTACAAAATCTGCTGCAGCAGCCCCTTGCACGGCAATAAGGAGAATGACGTCTGCGCCTTCTTGTGCACCTTGAAGGACGAAGTCAACAGCCATCAACTACCACCCCAACTCTGCCCGCACGGGCGATCGCGCAAATCATCACAGCGCGTTCCCCCACTGAGTTTTCGTAATTAGCACACCAGCGAACACATCACCGGTTTGCGCCTCAACGCCGTAGGGGCCGGGGGGCACCAGTTCGAGCACCAGCTTGCCCTCAGCCGCTATATGGGCGCTGTTTGCCGCCTTAAACGCCTCGTAGGTCAACAGATCCGCAAACCCAGTGACCGGCAACGCGAAGCCTGCGCTGGGCCGCCAGACCACGGCGTCACCCTGCTGCTCGGTCACTAGGGCGGGCGAGGGACGTAGGGGATTCACCCAGTAGCCGCCGTACCTGATCTGAGCCAGCGACCCGGCCTCGTACTCATGCCGATCTCGATCGCTTCGGTTTTGCTGAACCGCATAGGCGATCGCAATAAATTCAGTCGTCACCGAGGCAGGGCTGCCGACCTGATCTACGACCAAATCTGACGATGGCACGTTGAATACCATCGTCAGATTTGCGAGGGACTGAAACGGCGACGCCATGCGCCTAGTCCTCTAGAGCAGCCATCACGGCGGTTGCGGAGTCCTGGGCTTTGTCGAGGATGCTGGCAGCCTGTTCGCGAATATCTTCGAGGCGATCGCTGCCAATTTCTAGGGCAGAGGCAATGGCCTGAATAGTGTCGCGGGGGATGGTAGGGAGAACGAATTTCTGCAGTGCTGGGACTACGACTGCTAGGGCAATGCCGAGCATTTCTTTTGGGGTGACGGTCTCTCCCCCTTCAGACTCGGCAGCCTTAGCGGCTTCAACTTGCTGGTTATAGAGGTTAACGAGCGCGTAAATCTCTAAAAATATTGCAGGGTTCTTGAGCTTGAGCACGGCGAAGTCCTGTGGTGACGTCGGTGTTAGGTTTCCCGTCGCCAACCAACCGACCGGAGCACCGGTCGCTATTGAACAAGGTCATAAAACTTGCTAACATCGCGCTTCGACTCAGGCTCAACCTCTTCTTGTGCAGCCTGCCAGCGTGATTGCAGATCGCCGCTCAGCATGCCTTGCATGTCCGCCCAGTCCGTCGCGATATCGCCCCAGTCCTCCTTAGCTGCGGTGCCAAAGTCAATGATTTTGACATCGAGGGTTTCGGGGTCAATCAGTGTATTTTTCCAGAGCTGATCATAGTGCGAGATCTTGAGTTCATGCATCCTGCGTGACTGCGCGACGAAGTTAGCCTCGACTGTTCGGCGCTGCCCTTCAGAGAGGTTCGCGAGCACGCGATCGCCATCGCTATACCCGATCAGTTCCTCCATCGCAAAGCCTCTGAGGTTGTCGGAGTCGTCGGGGTCTCCGAGGGTCCCTAACACTCTCGGGGAAACGCCTGCCTTGCCTGCTATGCGTTGCAGATCAGCCTCATCTTTCCGAAGATCTGGGCCGTATTTATAGATCACACCCTGGCGATCGCGATAAATCTCGGTGCCTTGAGTGCCGTCCCCAATGCGCTCAAAGAGGTCGCGAGCCCGTTCGACTGGCGGCACTTTGACGCGCTTTGGTGGCGACGCTTGTAGTTCTGGCGCAGCGCTGGACTTCGTCTGTGCCGCCAAAGGTTTATCCCCAGGCGACCATACCGGTGTAGGTGCTCGCTCCATGCCCGCTGCTCGCTCAAGCGGCGACGGCCCTGACGCCAAAGCAACACCCTGCTCTCTGCCCTGCGCGATCGCCTCAGTTCGATACTGCGCTGCAAAAGCATCGTCCGTCAGTCCCTTTTCCTGCCACTCAGGTAACCAGGGCAGCAGGAAACACCGGCAGCGCGGATGTGCTGGAATGATTGCATCGCCCAGCTTGTAGACCTTCATGTTGCGAGCGAGGCAGAAGGAGCAATTGCCCTCGGAGGGTGAAAGCACCCACTGCACATAGTCAACACCGGCCTCTTCATAGCGCCCCTTGGCGGCGGTGTTGTAGCTCGACATCACCTCAGTGCGGGCAATCGTTTCGGCCTTGGCCTTGGTGGTGCCCAGTTGCCGCCTCAGTTGCTCAGCGACTTTGGCTGTACCGTGGCCACCAGCTAAGCCCAGCTCCACAACCGCGCTGGCCTGCCGAGCGAAATCTTTGCCATGTCGATAGAGCCGGTCTACGCCATCTCTCGCTTGGGCAGAGATCGCCTCTATCGGCACGCCGCTGAACGCCGCGGCCGGATAGCTGGGGTCAATCTGCCCGATGAGGTTGCCTGCCAGGTCAACGCCCGCGTCACTGGCGAGCTGCAGCGCCTCTTGGTACAGCGCCTCCAGCTCAGCACGCTGGGCATCGGGTACCACCTGATCGAGTAGTGATTTGATGGTGTTTAGTTTTTGGGTCTTGAGGGTGAAGCTGTAGAGAGCCCCTTCGTCCGCGATTTCGCTGTAGAACACGCGCAGCTCTCGCTCAATCTGCCGGAACGAGGCATCAAGGGCCGTGTTAACCCGCTCGATCACGTCGGCTTCGAGGCCGTCTAGGGCGCGATCGTAGCGGTCTACCAGGGCAAGGGTCTGGGCGTCAGCCATGGGCAGCAATCTGCGCCCAGCTTTCATCCGCCAGTTCAGGCAGCGTCAGAAACATGCCATCGCAAATGCTTAGCTTTCTTGCGTACCACAGCGGGCATATTTGCTCGGGTGGGATACCTGTCCGTTTCACGAAGGCCCGGAGCTTTACCAGCGCAGCCTCCAAAGTCTCGGCGCTGTCAATGACTATACAGAGCGGTTCCCACTCGGCATCCATGATTTGACTGACGGTGCCCATCTCCTCGATCTGGGCATCCACGGGAAGCTTTTGCAGCCGTTCAATCAGGTGAATGGGGGTCATGCGCAATCCCTCAGGGCATTGCTGCTAGGTTGCCCGCTGGCCTAATCCAGGCGGGATGCACAATCATGCAGGAACTCCGCGATCGCATCGAAGCCGTGAGCCCAGACCCGCACCATGTCGGCGGTTTGCGCCTTCATCCAGTCGGAGATGCCGAGCGGGTCGGTCGCCCATTGGCGAACAGGCAGGCGGGTGCGGGTGAAGATGCCAAGCCGTTCCATCTCTCGCTGAGCCGCTTCAGAGGCTTGGGCTAAGGCGACAATCCGTTCATCAAGGCCGCTGACCACTCGGTTGATCGCCTGGCGGATCTGAGTGTCGTCAACTCTGATTGTGATATTGGGGGGTGCGCAACGGGCTCGGGCGGGTGGAGTCGCGATGTGATGATCAAGGTTCCAGAGGCCACTAATTTCCCGATCCTCGCAGTCCATGGCGTCCGGCCCGTAGGGATGCATGGCGCATACCAAGGACTCGCCGCGTGGGTTCTCAGCCGTGGGGACGGGATGAAAACCCACGTAATGACGGCAGCCAACGCACTGGGTATCGGGCGCTTGGTGGCGTGGGGCGGATCGAGGTAATGCGACTTCGCCTGAGACGCCATAGGAGTCGGTGAACCTGGACGGCGAGCCCCCCGATAGACCTGGGTGCAGTTGATGATAAGGATGTGGCTCAGAAAGTATCCTCTCCTCTACGGCATCCCAAAAGCCATCGCGTCTGTATGTAAAGGTTTCGTCAGTTGGCTCAAGCGCCGCCGCAATCTCTTCATCCGGAGTAGCCATCACACGCCCTCGTCATCAGTACGGATTTATTATACGCAGCAAAAACCCCAGCAGTGCCGGGGTCAGGGTGTTTCACTCAGAAATCAGAATGCGGTCAGATTGTCAGGTTTTGCTGCCTACCTGCTCGCGCTCCACGATTGCGGGGATGGTTTTGCCCCACGTCTCCCCTTTGGGCACAGGCGGGTCAAAACTTTCAGCGATTTTCTTGATCTCATCCCATCCTTCGCTCGCTAGCAGCGCCTCAAGCTCTGCCGTTCGAGCGGTCGCAGCGTCAAACAGCGTTGGCTCGGGTGGCGGGTGGGGCACTAACGCTGGCTCACTGGGCTGACCTTCGGGCGCAGTAGCCATCTTCGGGGCATCGTCCCATCCCCGCGATCGCCACGCTTGCGTAAAGTCAATCGCGGGGATGATCCGTTGACCATGTTCGGGGTGGTAAATCGTGACTTGGCTCATAACTCAAAAGGGTGCGATCGCCCCGCCAGGTTTAGCACTGGCTTGTGATGTAAGCCCCGTAGGTGACATCCGTGGCAGTCGTGCCGGTTTCAGAAAGCCGACAACGGATATAGATGCTCGGGTCTTCGCCAGCGGTTCGGAAGGTTTCTAGCTGCCGCCCATCAATCGGGAGGTAATATTCAGCCGCCGTTCCTGGCAACGTCTGGGTAAGTAGCGTAGTTGGGTTAGAAAAACCGGTATTGTCTGCCGCCTCAATGATCAGATCCCAATAGTTGGAACCATCGACTGTGCCACTAGAACCGCTGGAATTGATGACGATCGCCGCCATGCTCAGCGATTCCAGATCAATGTTGACAGCTGCTTCTGCCGCGTCGGTCGTTTCTGCGCCGTCATTGATATCCCGCAAGAGCAGCAGGGAGTCCACCATGTCAGCACGGCGATTGGCGGTACTGGGAGCGGCCTGATTGGGGTTTACTGCGCTAACAGCAGCCATGTGTCTAGTCTCCTAAGTGAGTGAGTCGTTCTAAGCAGTGGATAGAAGCCTTAGGGTTAGGCCACCACAGGCGCGTCAGTGATGCCAGACAGGCGGGCAACAGAGTAACCGTTATAGATGGCGATCGAACAGTTCCAAGAAATGCGCGTGCGATAGACCTCTTTGGCGTCAATCTCGCCCAAGTCGCGCACATCAATGCCGTAACCACCAGAGGCGTTTCGGCCTTGAATGCCGGTGCACATCATGGAGCCAAAAGTCACCACGTAAATCGAGGTGCAGGCCGTTGAGCTACTGCCATCAGGGCTGGTCTCGGTGAAGGGCAGCACGGGGTTAGAGAGGTCATCAACCAGCAACGGAATGCCGCTGTAGCTGGTGATTGTGCGACCAAAGGTGTCTTGGGTTGACTGCAGAAAGCCACCCACCCCAGTAGCGCGGGAAGCGGCGGTAAGGCGCACATCTCGCATTTTGCGATTCATGATCGCCACGGTTCGACCGCCCGACCTCTTGACCTGGCTCAAAACCTCGTCAAACTTAGCGAGGGACAACGCGCCGCCCGCATCAACGTTGCTGATTAACTGGCTTCCTGTGACCCGTTTTTGCAGGCCGTCGAAACCGCGCGGGTCAGCGTCGCTATCGCCTTTGATGAATTGATATTCCCAGTTGAGGCGGCTCGATTCAACCTTCAGCTGTTCATGCTCTTGCCGAACTCGCTGGCCCTTCATCGCGACCAGGGCGGCGTCAACGTCAACGTCACCACCAAAGATTTTGAACGCTTCGGACTGAGGGTTGAGGACTCCAGTCGATTCACTATATGCCTCATTCAGTCCCCGAAAGCCGATACCCGGCAGTTTGGAAACCTTGTTGTAATGAATGCCAGTGCCATCCTCGTCCGCAAAGGGGACTGCACCAAGGATTTCACCCGCCGCAAACTCACTAACGACCGCTTCCTTGAGCGGATCTTTCGCAAGTTTCGCGGCCTCAATTAGAGTAAGCGCCATTTCGGCCTCCTAACTAGGTCGTGTATTCTTACGGCTCGATCCGCATCGCGCGGCATCTCAGGGCATCGCGCCCTGGCCTATTCCCTGGTATTATTCCCGGCGCTAAGTACCGGCATTTTGGCGCTGCAGATTTACCCGCTCCCAGGCAGGCAGGTTCTTCATGGCGGGGTTGCCTGCTGAGTAATCGCCCTTTCCGCCTAGCTGTAGCCCAGGACTGTCGTTGCCTTTGAAATGGCGAGCGATCCAGGTGTGCTGCTCTGCCAGCTCTTTCAATAGGTCGCTCATCTGGGCGGGCTTGCCCTCCACAAACATGGGTTGCCCGGTCGCGTCCAGAATTTGCACTTTGACGGATGACTGGTCGAGGCGGCCTGATGGGTCAAACTTTAGCTGCGACGTATCTACCTGAATGCGTTGCTGTACGGTGGGGGCGATCGCCGCAAATTCACCGGGGATGCCATTGGCACCTAGAAAGGCTTGCTCGGCGACAACATCGGCATAGTAATTAGCCAACGCGGCCCGATGCACTTGGATTTGGGTGTCACGCTCTTGGATCTGGGGCGTGTATTGTTTTTCAAATTCAGACTTGAGCTCTGATTCGCGCTGCGCCCATTCCTGCTGATTCTGGGCGATCGCCATCGCCTCTCTGTACTTCTCCGGGTCAATCCCCTCGAATGCTTTGAGTTGTTGCTCTAATTGCTTGGCCCGCTGTCGCTCCGTCCTTAGAGCATCTAACCCTGGCTGTTGTAGTGGCTCGGGTGGAGTAGCGGGTGTGGGTTCGGGTGCAGGGTCAGGATCGACGTGGCAGATACCATCCCAAATATTGCATTCTTGCTGCGCTCGAAATAGCTTGCTGGGAACTCGGAAATACTGAGGAATACGGGGAGTCTGTGGGTTTTTCATAGCGTCGCGCTATTGTGGGGCATCGCGCCCGGTTCGGGGCTATGGTTCCCTCATCCCCGATAGGCCAGTGATACACCGCTCCCGCCATCACTGTCGGCATAACTTTGAGAGAGCACGCGGGCGACACGTTCCCTTAATCGCCCCATTTCACTACCAAAACCCTTCGTAGCTCCGTCCTCAAAATATTCAATACCGCTGCCAATCCCCAAAACTTTGATGCCGCCATTTGAGGCGTTGCTGTTCATGCTGGCATCTAAGGTATCCAGGCTGTCCAGGTCTGCTTGAATCTCGGTGGCAAACGTTGTGCTCAGGGCCACATCTGCGGCGTTGACGGCATCAATTTGCTGCTGGATTAATGTCAAAACTTCGGTGTAGGTCAGGCTGCCGCCAGCCTGTGACCCCAGCGTAAAGGCTTGATATTTATAGATTCGGGTAAGGTCTGCAGCTCCGAGAGGCATGGCAATCACGGTTAATGGGGCGGTATTTCAGCCGCGCTAGCGCTAGCTTTCCCGCCAGCATTGACCATCTCCTTGCAGTCGAAGCCGTCCATCTCTCCGAGCGCGATACGCCGTTGATTGAGTCGCCACTGACCGAGGGTGATGCCATCGGACTTGAGCAAGCGATCGTTTAGCTGCCAGAGCCGGTATCGAGCGTAGCGGGGATGAGTCATAGCGATGCTTCCGGATTATCCTCGGTGCATTCTTCGTGGGCGTACGCATATACCTTTCCCGGTTCGGTTTTGATGTGCTTTGGAGCGTTGGCCGGATGGACATTCAGGCCGATACAACTGAACTTGAATAGGCGGTTTGGAATGACTACTTTGCGCCCGCAAACCACACACTGGTTAATTGGTGGTTGGTTCATTCAGCCTGTTCAGTGGATTGACAAGTCCATTTGGCACAATGGGCGATGCGGTTTGCTGCGATCGCTCTGTCTCGACTCGTTCTAAGATTTCGTCAATGTCAGCACTAGGGGGTAATTGCCGCCCCATCCTGAGCAGCTCTAGCAATGTCCGATGGTCGATCTGGCCATCGCGCCGCAGCGCTAGTAATTGATTCATTTCCTGGGCGTCTAGAGGCTGCTCTAGCAGGCTGTGATCCATCTCGATTGCAAAGCCTGTAGGGTCTTCCCCGGTGAACATGCACCAATCCTCAACGATGCGAGTAAGCGCTGCCGACATGCTGCGAGCCTTGCCGTTGAGAGATGCTGACATTTGAGCACCGCTCAGATAAGCTTCAGTCGCCGTCCGCTGTATGGAGCTGCCGCCAAGAAAACCGAGTGATTCGGCTTCGATGTCCTCCTTGGTCTCCGTCACAGCTTGAGCCAATGCTGCGATACCTTCTCCGCTAATTTCCAGCACGCCCACCTCATCAGGGCCATTGACGCTATCGGATGCCATCAGCTCAATGACGTAGTTCTCCCCCACGACGAACGGAGCTCGCTTGGGCTGGCCTTCTGTCGCCTGAATCGGCAACGAAGATCGCCGCCAAAATGTGGGGGCATTGACGCGGTACTGGATATTGTCGAGAGTCGCTTCTTGCCGGAATAGCTTGATGTTGAGCTGCGCCGCCTTCAGAAACTCGGGCAGGGCCGCGCTAAATGGGTCGGTCGGGTCGGGATAGGCCACCAGTGGGATACGGGGAATAGAAGCCGTTGTGCTGGGCTGTGCCGCCGATACTTCACCTTGCTTATTGATGGTGAGCACTTCATGTTGCACGCCGCCTTCCACAAGGCTCAGGACGTGATAGCGCGGCTCTAGCTTCGTGCCGTAGGTACCGTCTTGTACCTCGTCTTCCATCAGGATGGTGACTTGCTGAATGATGGGCCGTCCGCCCTGGTAAATGACCCGCCAATTAAGAATGTTGCGCCGATCAATAATGCTCCAGTACGGGCGGCGGGGGTTCTCCCTCTCGTCAGCCAGGGTGCGATCTCCCTCTAATGGTTCTTGCATGGTGAGCACGTAGCAGGTGCGATCCCTCAGCCCCAGCACGTTGGCGAGGTAAACGAAGCTTTTGAGTGATGCACCCTGCATGTCCACATTGTTGATTGCCCGATCTAGGGTGGGCGGCAAGCCAGATACGTCGAAGGCGGTAAGCAGCCCAGCGTTGCTGTCAATGATGGGTCGTAGTTTGTTGTTAAAAACCGCTGCTGCTACGCGCTTTTTATAGGCGGGCTCAGGTTCTTTCTGGGCTCTCGGCAAGTATTCTTTCTTGCGGTCATAGAGCCCCTCATAGGTATCTAGCAGCAACATCAACGCTGGGGCTAGTTTTGCCTGGGTTGGGTGCAGGTAATTAGGGAGACTGGCGGCATTCTGATCGGCCATAGAGCACGGGGATTGCTGCCCTGTAAGGTTCCCTAGCCATAGCTGATGGGGGTGAGGTCAAAGCTGCCTGTCCGTTCTCGTTTCCGAATTAACTTACAGAGCGCATAGCGCCCCCCATCATGGCAGTGGTCATTGCCATCCAGTAGCTTGGGTAGTACGTTGCCGGTCAATCGGTCTACCTTATAGGCCCACAGGCGGGCCTCATTGATGCTGTGCTTGCATCGAGGGTGGTAAACAATCTGCTCAAAGCTTCTCAGAAATGCGATGCCATCTTCCACCGATCCGGGCCATTTGTCCGCGGCAGTCAGTCGGGAAATGCCTTCACGTCGGACATGGGCGATGGTTTCAGGGCGGGCATTGTCGCCATAAACGACGTGCTTCTCAATGCCGGGGATATCGCGTTTCCAGTGCGTTGCGATCTCTTCATTCATCCACCCCACGCCAACGCTTTCATATTCCCAAAACAGCCGCTTGTTGTAGATCCACAGCTTGACTGCTGTAGTCGGGTCTTGAGCAAATCCCCAGTCTGCGCCGTAGTATGGCCCATCCCAATCGTTGCCGGGTTCAAACGCCTGCACAATCCACTTGCCACCGAGCACCTGGGCGTCGCTGCGCTGCCAGCACTTACCTTCGTAGATGTGCTCACAGCGATCTGGATCAGTGGCCAGCATTGCCTCTCGCTCCGCTGCCAATTCTGGCGGGAAATGCGGGTTATCTCGCCAGTTCACCTGTCGAATGTAGTGCTCACCCGCCAGCCGCTCGGGATGCTCCACAAAGAGCTGATACATCGGGTCGCTTTCTTGGTTGGGGTTGAACGTCACCCAAATCTCAGAGCCCCGATTCCGGATGGTGGGTACCAGCACGTCCCACGTTTTCTGCGATGTGGTTTCTGCCTCCTCAATCCAGACATGAGTGATGCCGGGGATTGACTTGATTGAGTTGATGTTGTGGCGCAACCCCCGAAAAAAGAACTCGCTGCCATGTGGCCCGTAAATCTTGCTTTCCAGAATCCTGAAATACGCATCCAGGCCCAGTGCTTCGATGCGATCGCACAGAAGCTGGTGAACTGACTCGGCAATACTGTTCTGGAATTCACGCCCGCATAGCACCCGCACAGGACGGCGGCAGGCTTCAATCAAAAGGGCATCTGCCGCACCAAATGACTTGCCGCTGCCTCTGCCGCCGTACAGGCATTTATAGCGGGCAGCGGAGAGCAGAGGGGCGGCCCAGTCAGCCAAGGATGCAGTGGCTTGGTCAATGAGGTATTCCAGATCAGCATTAGCACTGCCAGAGAACGCCGCCTCTAGCAGTGCTGTAAACTTATCTAGTTTCTCGGCTCTTCCCATGAATCAAGGATTCACAGGTATTTCAAATGTTCTGGTTGCTGCTGGCAGCCTTCGTATTTTTCAAGCGAAGGTAAGAGAATTGGACTGCCAGGAAATTCGCCAAAATAGCGCCGTAATTAATGGCGTCAGGTTCCTCTATGTTGAACACTCAGAAGCCGCAAGGGGTTTTGATCGGGGGGCGACAAGGTACCTGGATTTGTATGAAGCGTGGCTAAAACCTGATTTACTTGACGCTCTTCAAAGCACATATAGCAAACTTACCGAGGAAGAATTTGACTGGATTCATAATTGACGCCGCCGCGAACCTATCTAAGCGCTCCGCTCTACCCACATCTATCGAGACGCCTCATCAAGTACTCGGTTTGTCAATAGAAGCGAGACCGCGAACGGGGCCAATATGAACAGCAGGATAATCATTACGCACTTCTCCGTCCCCACCCAGTAGATTTCAAATATTCCAGCAGTTCTGCAGGATCGCGAAACATATCTTGTAGTTTCAGCATGTACTCGGTGCGGTCAATCGGCGCGATCGCCCGTCGTTCCATGAGTAGCTTAGACACCGCGTTCATAGCGCTCGAATATTGCTGGGGGCTGCTGGGGCTAGCCACCTCTTTCAGGGCGTATTCGATCAGCTTGTCAATCAGCCCGGTCTGCCCCTCGATGGTATTGAGGTCGCCAATCTTCACGGACTCATGATCGCGGCTCCTGGCAGAGCGATCGCCGCGATCGAAGCTGACCAACTTGGGGCGGCGGGGTTCTTCGGCCTTGGGTTCTGGGATACTCTCCTTGAGGGCGTCCCAGTTTTCTTCGCGTTTCCAGCGGTGAACCGTCGTGCGATCGACCTTCAGCCGCGCAGCAATCTGCGTCATGGGCACCTTCTGTACCCACAACGTATACGCCTGCTGTCGCTTGGTCGGCTTTTTGGCCATCGTAGTTCTACGGTGTTGTAATTCTTTACGCGCCTGCAGCAATAGTTCCCACGTACCAAGGTTTCCGGCGATCGCTACAGTCGCCACAATTCCCGCAGGAAGTTGCGAGGGCTCGTGGGTGGGGGTTGTGGGGTGTGCATGTTGAAGAACCTGCAGAATCACACAGGGAAGACTTGCAACGTATGACGTTAGAAGGGTTTCAACGTATGACAGTGCAAGACGTTCGAGAGATAAAGCTGCACGAAGATGAAGATTGGGAAGTCGCCAAAGAGGAGTTGTTTGGCAAGGCGTATTACCTTGCTAAAACCGTCAAAACCGCAGCGACACAGGCCAATGTGGTAGGCGTACTCAAGCGTCCGCTGCCATTGGAGCCAGGGCAAAGACGGCGTAAATTCGATAAGCGATTCGTCGTTCGTAAACCCAATCGTCAGGAAGGGGATAAACCGAAAGAGCGGCGCACGGTGAGCTTAGATGCCGACTTAGTGAAAGCCGCAGACGCCAAGGCCGAGGAGCTGCAAACCTATTTCAGTTTCGTGGTCGAGGATGCGCTGAAAGCATACCTACAGCCGTAGCAATGAAAGAAAATGGTAATTATCCTTTCATTGCTACGGCTCTTAAAAACCACTGAAATCCTTTAACAGTCAATGAAGTCGCTCGAATGATCGCCTGTGAAGTGGCCGTAGCGATCCATGGTGAAACTGGCGTTTGCATGGCCTAGTTGACGCGAAATAGAGTGCCAGTCTGCGCCGTGCTCGTGACTTACTACCGCGTGGGCATGCCTAGCCCAGTGAGGCGATGCTGCTGGTTTACCGATGCGCGTAAATGCGTCTTTCACCCAACGCCATGCGGTGATGTAGGTAATCCGGAAAACCTTGTCTGTCGGTTTGGCATTCTCTGGCTTAGCGTCCCACAAATCCATGTAGACCAGAGCAGAACAGCCCACTTCACGAAACTCATCGCCTTTGCCGTGCTGAACGTGCAGAAAAACGCGATCGCCGCGAATCTTGAAGTCATCCCAGGTTACGTCAATGGCCTCGGTCGCTCTCAGAGCAGTGGAGTATAGAAACCGTAGAAACAATCGGGCCTTGGGATTTGGCTCCGCGTCGATGGCTTCCTGCATTTGGTCATCTGTCAGGATGCGCTCGGCAGTGACGGGGCGGGGCTTTTTGAGTTTGTAAACCGCGTGGGGGATGTTAAACGGAAAATATTGGATCTCACAGCCATACGTCCACAGCGACTTGATCGCTGCTTTCTGCTGGTTCCGCGTGGCGTCTGACCACTTGGGGTCGAAAGCTTCCTGGTAGGCCAGTAGTTCTAGGGCAGTCACTCGCTGCAATGGCTTGTCTTTCAGCCATCCGCGGAAGCGTTTGATCACCCGTCTATAAACCCGTTGCGTGCGTGGTGACTCGCTTTTTTCCAGCCACATCTCAATTAGGTGGTCATCGCTGCTCGCTTCGGGCATTCCAGCCAGAGCGCTGAGGGATTGAGGATGGTGTACTAGGTTAGCCATGTCCTGCTGCAGCCTCATGGGGCCAGTTTTGCTTTCTTCGCTCGGTTCTGCTCATACCAGGCGGCGATCTCCGGTACCCACGCTTGAAAATGAGGCCAAATCAGTTCGCATAGCTGCTGCGCTTCGAGCTGGGCATCTGCTTTCCACCGCAAATCGAGCAAGTGCATCAGTGATCGCACGTTGGCCGACACCACCCAATGCTGCCGCACATCAAAGGGAATCAGACCCCGTGCATGTTCCTCAGAAAACCCTTTGCCAATCTTGGCAGCATAATTCCGAGCGGCTTGCTTGCAATACCGCCGGTCCATTTCTCTCTCGTCTTTGGTGTACTCGTATTTTTTGCCCTCGCGATCGCTGTATGAACCAACGGGCCTAAGGTAGAAAACCTCTTCGCAGTATTCATCAGATGCGGCAATTTCTGAGATTGTTGAGCTGCGCATGTTTCCCAGTTGAGCTATGCGGCTACCGGTATAGCGAAAGCTTTGCACATCAAAGCTCACACCAACGCGATGAGTACGAATCTGCTGCATAGTGCTGTGGGGAAACCAGCCCACATTCAACACAATTTGCGCGTGCTCTAAAGGGCCAAAGTGGCCACGCCCGCCATTCAGTAAATTCTTGACGACCCGCCTTCCGGCTTCGGACTCATCCCACCCGCCATTGGCCGCCACTTCATCAAAGACAAAGCCTTCCGAATAGTCTTGATGAGCCGCTGCGTAGATTAGCTGCTGAGGGTAGCTGGCTCGACTCAATACTTCAACTCGAAATAACGAATCAATCATTCGCCCATCTCCTTTTCAATATTGGCCAGAGCGTGTTCCACCTGCTCTCTATACGTGGTGTATCCAGCCTCTAAATAGTCCCGCAGATAAAATCTCGCCTTGCGAAAGTCTTTGTAGGGGCCAATAGAGAACTCGTCGTCGAGGGGTTCCTCTTTTTTGCCAAGTCGCCACAAGTAATTGAAGGCGCTACCCAGTGGGTAGTTATCTCCTAGCTCGCGAATAACCAAGCGGCATTCTGTGCCCAACTGCGCCTCGCTCAGCCAGTGAGACAAAATCCGTCGTCCAATGTCCCCGCAGGTTTTGTAGTAGTTGGGCCTAATGTCTTGTCTTGAACCACTCACAGGCTCACCTCACTCAACGCAGTAGACACCATGTCAGCACCAAACGCCTTAACCATCTCGCGCACCATCGATTCGCAGGCAATCTCGATAGTCAGTCCCAGCGGATCGGGCTCGGTGGCGGGCTCCACTTCGGCGGCGCTGACCCAGTTGTTGAGCGTCTCAGCGTTGTAGCTGAGAAGTTGCACACCGTCGGGGCGATCGCTGTAGAGATTGACCTTACCCACCACCCAAAATCGACTATTCCACTGCACCAGATCGCCGTGCTTGAATCGCGTCTCACAATCGCCTGTGGCGGCCTCGCTTGATTCGACGGTAGTTCGTTCGTTCTCGCTGGGCTGTGACTGCTCAACGGCTTTTTCTGGGGCACTGGGCGGCTGAACGTGGCCGGGGTCGGTGACAGATGTCTGGTGAACGACTTCGCGGGGGGCGATCGCCTGCGTTTGCCCCATCCGGGTGAACTCGACTCGTCCATCGTCGGTAATGCCCGTCACCCGCCCCAGTAGTGCGGCGGGGTCGGTAGCGGGGGCAATGTGGTCGCCGATGGCGATGGGTTGGTCGTCTTCGGTTTTGGGGGCGATCGCCTGTTTGATGACCTGCTTGGTCGGCACGGCGCCCTGCTCGGCGATCTGGGCCAACACTTCGGGGCGCTGGTCAGGCTCTACCTGCTTGAGCGCAGTGGCGGCGGCTAGCGACTGGGGGCGCTGTCCTACGGGCACATCGTTCAGTGAGTCCCACAGGTTAGCGGCGGCAATGTAGTCGTTCGCCTGGTTCTTCCTGACAGACAGCAGATCCGACAGGTAATGGCGCGGCGATTCGTAGGGCATGCCTGCAGCGTCTACAGCGTCACGCCAGAGCTCATCTCGAAGGATTTCGCCCAGTGCCTCCATCATTTCGCTGAAAGCCTGCTTAACCCGGTTTTCCAGCCTAAGGCGTTGCTGTGCGCGATCATCTTTACCGACCGGAGCTCCGGTCGGTTCGCAAACCTGGATCTCGAACCAGGTAAGTTCTAATTCTTTGTTGTCATCACCCAAAACGTAGACGTGCTCAGGCGTAGAACGTATTACGGGGTAGTCTTCACCCCAAAGTTTTCTATGGGTCTGCACGCGAGGTTGCACCCTTACCCACTGATGTTCTCGCAGCTCTGGCAGGGGCTGTAGTTCATCCGGCTGGAACAGAACGCGCATCTTGCCACACTTGCACTCCCACCGACGTTTCTCGGCGTCAACGCCCAGAAACTCTACGGACTCACCCCGCAATCGTTCACGGGCGAGTGCGGGGTGGGTGACCAAAAACTTACTGCCGACCTCTGGGGCAGCGACCGGAGCTCCGGTCGGTTTAACTAGCGTCTCTGGCATGGGCAGCACTGATCGGGGTTGGGGCAAGAACAGATGCACTCCCTCATTTTATACACCTGTTCTAGTCAATTGAACGGGTGTTGCAAGGTAGGCTCCCGACTTGGGGCAGCGGTAAATTTCATGGGGATGCGTCATCCAATCCCCATGGAACACATGCAGGCGATCACCACATTTCGCGATGTCGATCACGTAGTACAGCAGCGTATGCGTCCCCGTCCCGACGGACGTGGATGAGCCGCCAGGCGGGCCGGGCGTGCTGGTGCCGACGTGCAGCCAATGATCAGCGGGTGGGTTGCTCATGGGCCGCAGATGGTTGCACGACGATGCATTGATTCGGCATTTTTGCGATGGCGACAATGCCGACCATTAAGACCGTGATGATCGCAACGACGCTCCAGTTATTCATGGCGTTTCAGTGTAGATGGTGGATTGGTGACGCCCCGCCTGAACGTGCCCATGCTAGTCGCTAACTAAAGCGTATGCCCATAAGACAACCAGAGTAACCGTTGTCCCATGGCACTACGCTTTCACTGGAGGGGTGTAGTTTGCTCTGAGTATAGTTCGTTGTCCTATGGCCCTATACCGCCTCGTCTATTTGCGAGTCTCAACCGACGCTCAAAACACTGAGGTTCAGCAAGCTTGCTTTGATGAGATCGGCTACGACGAAATGTTTTCCGAGAAAATCAGCGGCACCCGCAGCGATCGCCCTGAGTTTTTAGCCCTGGTCAAAAGGGCCATTGAGCTGCGTGCCCGGCGGCATGAGGTTGTCGTCTACGTCCACGAATGGACGCGCTTTGCCCGCAATACAGCGGTTGCCCTAAACGTCTTGAGCGACCTGGAAACGGCTGGCTGCCAGGTGATGGAAGCGACAACACAGCAGCTGGTCACGCTGAGCACCGCAGATGGCTTCCTTAGCGCTGGCATGAAGTCGATAATGGCTGAGCATTTTAGCCGTCAGCTTAGCGATCGCCTCACGCGAGTGCATGCCCATCGGAGATCGCTTCACAAGCCTCATGGATTTCCGCCCTTTGGCTACCAGCTGAGTGCCGACAAGTCGCAATTTGAACCGGGACCAGAGTGGGAAATTGCCAGGGCTGTGGTCGATCGTTTTTTGGATGGGCAGCCGCTCCGGGCGATCGCGGCGTGGACGGCGACGGAGCATGGCATCAACCGCAGTCGGCGAACCTGGAATCGATGGTTGGCAAATCCCGTATTGAGAGGGCACCTGAACTATCACAAGTCAGGCGGCGGCATGGTTTACAACAGCCATCAGGCGCTTATCACAGAAAAGGAGTGGCAACAGGTTGAGCGGCAGCAAACGACCAACCGACAGCTTAGGGGGAACAACGCCAAGCGCGTTCATGCCGTGCCGACGGGGCCAGTGGTTTGCAGTATCTGCCGAATCCCATGTGAGGTTTATTTTGGGGCGCGGCGCAAAAACGGCAGCACTCGGCGCTACTTTGTCTGCCGCAATCGAAAGAACAAGACGCCTCACGACTGCCCCGATCACTCCTGTCGGGATGATTGGGTCGAAGCCGCCATTCAGAATGCGATCCAGGAACAGGCTGAGAAAATAATCGACCAGCACATGCAGCCCCAAGGCGGTACTGACCCACGGCTAATTGCCAAAGCTGCTGAGCTAGAGCAACTGCGGCAATTGGATCATGTGCCGGGGGTCGGTGAGGCGATCTCGGGTTTGGAATTGGAAATTGATCAAATAAAAACCGCCTCCGAAGTGGAGACGGTCAATGCTAAGGAGCGAGAGCAGATGATCGTTGACCTGGCGGGACTCATGCCAGGGGACTGGGCGCAGCTCTCTGTGCAGGAGAGAAGGGACTTATACACCTACTTGGTGCGCGAGGTCAGGTTGTTGGGCGCTGATGTAGTGGATGTGGTGTTGTGGTGAGGCCAATAAAACCGCCGTTTCAGCCATACCCCGTTGGCTTGTACTAGAAAAGAAGATCACTGTCGTACTCCCACGGGGCACGCCCTGCTGAAGGACGGCATAAGAAGCGATCCAAGTGCCACGGATCTGCAACTGGGGCATATCAAACCACTCATCCCAGCAGAAAACCACTTCAACGGAAGGCAGTTCTCCACGGAGAATCCCTTTCATCCAGTTCTGAAAAATCTTGTTCATAGTGACTCCGATTGTTTGCATGTGTGGCAACCATTTCCACGCCCTAGCCTCGTGGAAGTAGATACACGACAGGCCATTCATCCTCAGGGTTTGGGAAACACAGCCGAACCTCAGTCGTCGTTGGGACAGATGGGAAGTGACTCCAGGGCGGATTGACTTGCCCGTAGCGCTCGTCTCGCCACCAGAGATAGCTATCCAGCCATGCCCACTCAATGACTGGTATGTAGCCTTTGGTGATTCGCAGCAACGTCAGCGACATGATTACGCCGCTTTCTCTTTGCGCTTACCCCGTTGCCGTTTCTTTTTGAATGCAGCTGGGTTAATCTGCTCAGCCAACTCGCGAGCTTTATCACCACCGCCCTCACCTTTGGCGATTAGTTCACATAGTTCCAAGACACGGCCCCTAGTGGTGCGGCTGCGGGCGACTAGTTTTTCTATGGACCGTTGTTCATTCGCCATTGTCATCATCCTCAGCTCGCTTTCCTTCAACCACACCCAAAATCTCGAACACTGCCCAGAGCACCCCGACCACCAGGCAGGTGGCGATCGCGGCCATTGCTCCCGCCGTCTTCAACAACCACTCAGGCATCGTCTTCAAACCTCCGCGTATTCGGGTCGTAGTCAGCGGGAAACCACATCGCATCCGGCCAGCGGGGCGTCGATCTCTGCAAACCCACGTTGCCGGTGAACCACCAGTGCGGCTGACTTCGGGCATTGCATTGCTGACAGGTAAAGGGGGTGAGGTTGCGGGGCAGGGCGCAGCCAGAGCGATCGCACACTGCAGCCTGGCCCAATCGCCACAGCATGACCACGCCGTCGTAGGCAGTTGCGCGAGATTCTGAGCAGATGTACGGCTCAGATAGGCCGATGCTCACCAGCAGCTGGCCATTGCCGTCATAACCAGCAACCGGCCCCGCCGCCATGAACTGTTCTGAGTTCAGGTGAGTTACGGTTACCACGTCGCCAGGGGCGAATTTGGCGTCTTTTGGCGACCCGTCAGACACTTGCTGGGGCAGGGGTTTGAGCTGCTCGGGGCTCGGCGGTAATTCCAAAAGACTTAGTTGTTCAGTCATCGTCGTAGTCCTCCACGATCACGCCGTCGAATTCTTGGGCGATCGCCCGCGCTGCTGCGGCTACGCTGACGGCATTGCGTAGCCCTGGTAATCGCACCCGCCGGATGTCGTTCATGGCAATGGTGCTCAGGAGTGCCAGGTCATTGACCACACTCAGCACGCATTCGGTGCCGTGGGCATCCACAAACAGCCCTGCGCTGGGCAAATCCTTGAGCGTGGCCAAGTGGCATTGTTCGAGCGGGTGCCGGTGTTCGCGGGCATCGACGAGCACCACATCGCTTTTTGGTGGCTGGGCGCGTTGCACTTTGGTGACGGCAAAAATGGTGAAGCCGTCGCTGGCAAAAGTGCCTTGGGTGAGCCAGCTGGGTAGGTCAGTCATCCCGCCGCCTCCCACAATCGAGGTGGTATTGATGCTCGGAGTACAGACAGCACCGCTGCGTCACCGCCCGCCGCCCGCCGCATTTCCCTGACGTCTGCCACATCGTTTTGACTAAAGCCGTAAACCTCACTTCCTGCTTTGCTTTGAGGGGGATCACCTTCAGCAGTCAAAGTGTTAGTTAATGGGTCGAGGTGATCCGGGGTATCCCCTTGCTGGGTAGGGGTTTCGGCAGTTTCGGGGTTCAAGTATTTCTCAAAGCGCTTCGAGAGGCATTTCAGCACCTCAACCGCGATGGGGTCGTCTTCCGGTCGGTGATAGCTGTAGAGGCGATCGCCCCTGCCCTGTCCGCGCTCTTTGCGTGACTTGGGATGCCCCTGGCTGCTAATGCCGATGATTCGACAAAGTCTGCTTACCCAATCGATCGGCTTAAGCCGCCCAGGTGATCGCCTTAGCGCGGTCTGCAGTCGCCGAGAACGCTTGCAGCGCTCCCAGATGGATTTGATCTGAGGCGATTCGTTGTCAAACACTTCAAGAGTTGCGCCCAGCTGGTGAAGGCCCAAGTGATTCAACGCCTGCAGCAGCCGCAAATCGGTGCGAATGTCAGGCAAAAAACCGCCGTACTCCAGCGCCTGCAGATAAACATCTCTAGAGCGCTGACGGGCCGCGTCAAGATGGTTCACCATCCAATACCGCTCCAAGCGGCGAATAACGCTCGCGTTATCGAACAACACCTCTCGAACGAATCCGACAGACCAGATCGAAGAGTCTTCAATGCCAGGTAATCGACTCTTGAGGATGGCCTTATCGGCGGCATAGCGTTCTTCCGGCGAGCTGCTGAAACTGCCTTTGATGCGGGCCGCTTCTTTGCTGGAAATATCCGGCGCGTTGAAAACAGCCTCAGATTCTCGCTGAATGATCGTTTCCTTAGCCTCAGAGATCGCCTCTGTATCTGCGGAGCTGCCATCCTCAAACTGAATGTCGATCAAATTGACCGTGTGCCCCGCTTCCTCTAAAGACTGCTGTAGGCATTCGCGCGTATGCTGCAGCTCGTAGTTGCGAGCCGCCATAAACTGCAGTGTCGTTTGGTAGTGGATATCCGTCGCGTCAGCTTTGACTTTGGCCAAAAACTGATCGGCGAGATTGCTGTCCGCCCCTTTTAGGGCATTGACCGCATCAGCCTGCACATAATCCAGCAGTTGAGCGCCGACTTTGGTTGATAGCGGAGATCGCGAACCATCGGCATCGTCGCTGGACTTGTACTCCACACACCAAGCTGTCCAGCTAAGGCATTTCCGAACTCGACGCAGAAACTGCATCTGCGTAGCTGTATCAATCTCGCCAAAAAACAGCGCGAATCCCTGGCTAAAGTAGTCGCCGATAGAGATATCGATGCCGCTCTCAGCGGTGGGCGACATCACCACCAGATCAGGGCGAACGTCGGCGATGAACTCGTCCGGGTCTTTGAGAAATTGCTTGATCGTGTCTTCGGTGGCGGTGTGAGAGTCAATCCGCAGAACGTTAAACCCTTGGCCTGCATAAACCTCATCCAATGCCTGACACAAACGTTGCGAGTCAGCAATTACGACCAGCCCTTTGCCGGTCGCTAGTTGACGATTAGCTCGCAATGCCTCGCCGATTTTGGTCAGCACGGGCTTGTTATTGGTCAGCCAGACGCCGCCGCTTTGGCCCAGCACCCGCACGATATCCACCTTGAGAGCAGCGGCCTGCCACCGATTCAAGACCTTGCGCACGCGGCAATGATCGCCCCGAATGGCTGATAGATAGTTAATTGCAATGTCGGCATTGTTGCCATCCCACGCAATTACCGCCGCTGCCGTTTTAATTGCCTTCTCGAATTTGGCAAGCGCTTTAGTGCGCTTATCTTTGAGAGTGCTACTGAGCAGTGCGTGCTTAACAACGCTGAGCACCTCATCCAAGATGATGATTTTGCCGCTGAAATCGTTATCGCCAAAGTGGTGCAATGAGTCCACACAGCAAGCAATACGGCTATAAGGATCGGCGGTCAGACCAAACCCAGCGTCGTTATGGAGATGGTAAAAACCACCCCATCGCTCACAAGATTGCAGCAGCAGTGAATTGCGAGAGCCGATCGCGACGACACCTAACTCGGTTTGCTGCATTAGCTGCGCGATCGCGTGGGTCTTGCCAGTACCCATCCCCGATTTAAGTGCATGAATATCGGCGCTCATCACGTCGCCGATATTTACTTCGGCAAATTGGGTGTCAACGATTTCGGGGGCCGTAAATCGGCGTGTTCGTTGCCACGATGCCTTGGCCTGAGTCTCCCAACGCTGCCGCCAATCGTCTTGCCCCGACTCAGTGACCCTGCTCAAAAAGCTGTCAGCAGTAATCAGCTCAGCCGATTGCAAAGTGGCCGTGGGTATTTCGTCTGGGTCAGTGCCGCCTTTCTCGGTTTGCCCCCACCACAACACCTGTACTTGCCCAAGCTTGGCTAAATGCTCAAATGCCGCTTTGTAAGAGCGCATCACCTGCGGATTTTTGACCGCGCCGCCATCAGGCAAAAAAGTAAGCTTGAGCTTGTTCGCTGATTTCGTCGGGCTCTTCTGTGGGTACTGACTTGTGTTCGAGCCACATTCCAGAGACTGTGAAGAAAGCGCGCCATTCAGGATGTCGAGACTTGATTCCGTCCCAGGCGGCAATGAGGTAAGAGGCGTCGCGCCCTTCTCCTGCCCATCCATTTCCGTAGCTGTAGATTTCGAGTAAGTTGATGTCGTTATTGATGGCGGCTGCAGCTTCAGCAATTGCTTGGGGTTCAAACTCTGGACTAATCCCGCCTCGGAGATATTGCTCTGCTTCGTGTCTTTCCATGTTTCAAAAATCTCTGCAACAGCGTGAATAGATTGAATAGTCCCTTCTTTGGCCCCCTTTGAGCCAAACGCACCTTGAGGAAAACCCATCACCACCGCGCCCAAGCGCTCGGCAACGATGGCAGGCTTCATATAGCCTTCCGCAAAATAAATCCGATCCGTGTACTTTAACTCTGAGGGCCAATAAACCCCGACGGGCAACTCACCGTTCGGTAGGTTGGGCTTAGCTCCTGACTTGGTGCGCTCATCCCAACTAGAAACCCACCGATACCCGCTGCCATTTTCGGGTTTAATCTGCGCCCCCAAGATGCGCCCGTGGGCATCGGGTATGGCGATCGCCCAACCTGGAAAATAGCGCAGCTTGCCCCAGCGATCCACTCCTGGCAGAGCGGACGTAACGCCAGAAAAGCTTTCGCCCGGTTGCCATGTCCACAGCAGGTTTTTGCTAGTCCAATAATCAATAGCGCTATGTGGTATCTGGGCGTCATCACAGCGTTTTTGAATAGCGCTGCGGTGGCGACTGGCCAGCCCCGAATGCCGAGCAACCATCCGAAACATGCGATCGCGTAAGGGGACTGACAAAAGTTTTTTAAGGGCCGATTGCGCATCGGCCTTACGCTGCTGGGATTGTCGT
Organism: Cyanobacteria bacterium J06638_20; assembly: GCA_039819245.1. Taxonomy (GTDB): domain Bacteria; phylum Cyanobacteriota; class Cyanobacteriia; order Elainellales; family Elainellaceae; genus Vacuolonema. Next base: position 6,259 of record JBCBSJ010000009.1, on the reverse strand, counting down.
TCCCGCTCCGCCCAGTAGCTGGGGTCAGATGCTTTGGCTCCTAGGACATAAATGGTGAATCCCTGAGCGTCTATTGTGGTTGGCTCATAGCCGCTTGGCGGTGAAACATCCGCTCGGCAGTGAATCGCTTCAGTTGTCGTGCTTTGACGACAATCACGCCGCGCCCCTGAGCAAATGGGACAGCTGGCCTTGAGGTATGTAAATGCTGCGGGCATGTCTGTGACTCGATTTCAGGACTAAAGGTATCTGCGGCGGCGGGTGTGGACGGGGCGCTTTCGGGTCAAGGAATCGAAGCGCATTGCACACCCAAGGCAAAGTGGCTTGAGGTTTTCGCGGCGATCATCCGCTCGGTTGTGGTTGAGATGAACGCAGCGCATGAGATATCGGCGAGGATGACGCTCGGCATCGCGGGCAAGCCCCGGTGAAGCTAGCTCCATCTCTCTTATGAACATGCCTTTCGACTCCCACGGATACCGGCACACCCGACGACAGTGGGCACAGATGCCAACCGCGTCTTGCACTACCGCGAGCTTGTTGTTTGTCCATGTCATGGGTCTCTGGGTAAGAAAAAAGAGCCTCGGGAGTGTAATCGAGGCTCCGAAAAACTAAGAGGCCGTAGCCTCCGATAGGTAGAAGAACTGCACTTGTCCGACACCGCCCGATTCCACATCCGGCATTTCAGCGACGACGGCGATCGCTTGCTCTCCCAGTGCCTGCTGTAGCTCAGCCTCAGTAGCGCTTCGCTTCTGGGCTAGGAACTGGCGAACGTGACAGGGCTTAACGTTTCTAGGGCGAGATACTCGCTTTAGCTGCTTACGGAACCGCGCCCGCTCAGCCTTTTGACGCGCCGCCTCGTTAGCCGCAACCTGATTGCAGTTCTGTTTCTTGGCGGCGCTGATATCGGCCTGAGTCTTTCCACTCCAGGAGCCCTTCACAGACTCATCAACCCAGACCTTGCAGCCATTGCTGACGGCTGCAGGAGTGGCCTTTGGTGCGCGGATTTGCTGAGGCTGAACGCGAGCATATTTGACGGTGCGATCGTGTGCGCCTTTGCCCTGATTCACCTTTTTCTGAATCGGTAATTCGCGCCGCTTGATCAGCTTGTCCATCTCAACCTCAACGTTCTTGGCGGTTTCAGAGCCCACGTTTAGGCCCAGAAAACGGCAGATTTGCACTGGCGTCTTGCTCGTGTGCCTGACCGCTGCCAGCACCTGATCGGCAATTCCCCTGCGCCGAAATCGGCCAGTGACCATGCCAGAGGTCGCAGAGTGCGCAGCAGCTGTTTTTCTACGAGGCATGGGACACCTCCTCACACCAGGCCGCTGGTATCCACAGTTCCCCGCCCAAGGGATCGCGCCAAGCGTGGTAGGTGATAGCTGGGACATCGTCGTCAATCACTGAATCGATGTCCGCGTATTCGTTTTGGTCGAACGCGACTTCGATCCAGCGGTTGTTCGCTGACTTGCTATTGGCCTCAAATCCATTCGGATTGAGTTGATGAATGAGCTGCCCGAGGGGGCTTTGGTGAGTGCAGCGCAGTACTGTGCGGGTTGCCTGAGTCATGCCGCACCCCCTTGCCGGTCTTGCCGGACTTTGGCGCTGATGCGGCTGACGACCGCCTCTCGCTGGAACTGGTTCAGTGGGCCGAGTGCGTCAAGAATTTCCCGCTCAGCTTTTCTTGCGTCGCCAACGGCTTGTGGCTTGGTTAGCTGAACGGGCTCCTTGCCTGGGTAGCTGGGCCGCTGCAGTAATGGGTTACTCATGCCGTCACCTCATCAGCTGCTTTTATCACCTCGGCCAACTTGCCCTCACAGGGGACACAGTAAACTCGCCACCCTTGTGAGTAGTTGTATTCACGGGATTTGGCGTAAGCCTCACCCTCTTCGCGAGTTAAGAAAACCAGTTCTGTAATCCACTCTTCGCGAACTACGCAGAGATCATAGAACTCGCCCTCGACGCCTTTCTCCAAACAGGTTTTGAAAGTGAGAACGTCGCCGTTGTCGTTCGTGAAACAATCGCCGTCCGGATCTGTGTAGTAGCCCTCTGGTTCACAAATAGCCACCCACACTCGTTTTTGAAACAAGAAGATGGGCTTTTTAGTACACTCTTGCTGAGCCCGCTCTTTGAATGCGCTCATGCCGCCCCCCGTTCGTCACGCTTCACGCCGGGGATGTAGCCGCGCCAGTTGGGATATTGAGCGTCGAGGGCATCGATTACTTGGTTCCAGTGCTCGGCGAAGGCGCTGTACCCCCATCGACCAGCAACTTGCTTGACGAGGGCGCTTAGCGCATCGCTGTTTTCGCTGTTGCGGCACCGCTTGAGTGCTAGCGCTGCATCCCTGAGCCTGGGGAGTAGGTCGCTGATATCTCGCTTGGTGTCAATCACGCTACTGCCCCCTCGTAATACTGTTCGGGGACTGTAACCACCGCCTCTAACCAGGACATCGGGAGGTGTAAGCTGCCGTAGCTGGCATATAGGTAGGCCAACACAGGTGGCGTCTGGGCATCGCACAGCGCCGCGTGAACATCCTCGGGCAGAACATCACCAAGGCCCAACACCTCGCGGTAATCCACGTTTTGGTGATAAACGGTCTCACCGATGCGAAAGCCGGTGAAAAAGTGATCGGCGACGCAGCCTAGGGGCTGTTCAACCACCTCGGCGCGGAGTGTCCACCGCTGGGGCGGTTCAGAAATAACAGAGCGTGCTACCCTGCTAGTACAAAAGTCTTGCATTCGTTTTTCCAAATTCGTCAAAGTGACCCTCGCCAGCCAGCGGGGGTTTTTTATTGGGCTAAACAAAAGATTCCGCCGTGGAAATCACGCTGCCGACCAGCGCCTGAGATGTGGCGTACTCACCAATCCAGCTCTGGTAGTCGGCGGAGATGTTGTCGCTGATTTCATAGAGGCCATCACCCAAGTGGCGAATATTGAGCTTGACCATGCGCCCCCCCACGTAGTCGAGATAAATGCTTCCGTTGCTATCGGGAGAAAAATCTTGGGCAGGGAAAACAACGCTCTCGTCGTACTGCATGTAGCCCAAGCCCATCGGCTTTGAGGCGTTTACTGCATTAGCAGCGATTTGCTGAACCTGCTCTGAAGTAGCTTCGAATTTCATCGGTAAATCCTCGTCGTGTTTATTCAGTCCGCCATTCATTCAGAGGCGAACTACGCAGCCGTCGCGGGCTGCTCGGTCTTTGGGATGGGGTACTGGATATCCACGCCTTGCTCACGAAGCCATTTGGCGATCGCGAGAGACGCGCAGATATTTATCCGCTTGCCAGTCTCAGCGGTATGAATATCAAGCGCTTTCTTGACGTCGGCATTCACTCGAACATGTGGGCTACTAGCCATGGGTAAACCTCTGTATACGCTGAACTAACCTGAGTCTACGATCACTGATCCGGGATCGTCAAGGGTGCTTAACGGATTCTTTATCAACGATCGTCGATCGTTGCGGAGCGACCTGTAATCCGTGATGTCGGATTACAGGTTAAGATTTGAGCGATACAGCCAGAAAAACAGGAGCGAGATGACTAGGGAGCCCTTCAAAGCCACCGACCAAGGCAGGCGTGCACTGGCCGATGTGCTGGTTCATATTCGTGACCAGGCAGGATGTGCGAGCTGGGCTGATTTCAGTGCCAAGGCAGCCGTTGAAGTGGGGCTGGAAATACCGGAAGGCACCATCAAAAAGTACGCGCCATCACCTCAATATGGCAGCGTTCCAAACCCAGGCTTGTTTTATGCACTGGGCGCTTGGGGAATTTTTTCTTTTTCAAATGGCGAGCCGATCACAGAAAGAACCCTCTACGAAGTTCTTTTGGGTCTGAGGTCTACCACTGGTGAGTTACTGAATTCTCGCAACGGCAAGCCAAGCACCTGATTTATCTGGCTTGGGCTTACAAACGGCTTGGAAGTCTCGACCAAAATCTTCGCCCCTAAACTGCGCGGTATAGGCAAAGTGAATCACCCGGTCTTCGTCGATCGCCTGATTGACGACCTCTAGGATTTTGTGATGAGCGTCCCATCCTGCAATCGCGTGAACGGGTTGGCCGATCATCTCTTCAACCGATAACTCTGGCTTCCCAGGGAAACGACCACCGTGACGAATGTTGACGCCGGTATAAATCCCGCCCTTAGAAACCTCCAAGATTGTCCTAACCAGCAGCGCCAAATCCGACATGAGGTCATGGCGAGCGGCTAGATTCCGAACAGCCTTCTCGGAGATGTCTCCTGCCCAAGGATGGTGATCAACAAGTCGAATATCCTCGATCGACTGAACAGCCAACTCATTGATTTGAACGCCGACCACCGGGGCGATTAGATCCGCCTCTCTCGCTATTCGCGCGAGTGAATCCCATAGCCTGATGGGCACGGGCCACGGTACAGAGAGCCATAGAACCAGCGCTCCAGTGTCCTGAGTTCGATAAATTTGAAGGGTTTTGATTTCCGGGTATCTGGGGAGTATGCGCTCTCGGAGGTGACGCACAACAGATGCCAGCCCAGGGGCAGTGATGTCCATTCTTAAAGTCACTCAACAACGTGGCGATCACCCTTGCACTAAGTTGCAAGGTTACGGTCTTGCCGTATTTTTACTGGTGACCGGAATCACTAGTAAACGTGTATTTACTTAGTTATCACACTGGCATCTTAGTAGCTTCACATTTTAGTGAGAGTCTTTGCCTGTTTAGAGGGCATCTTGCCTGTAGAGATTACTGAGTATCTACAGGTGATTTTATGAAAATTTATACGACTATTTCAGCGCTCTTGCTCGGACTATCCGCCACGCCTGCGCTCGCTCAAGCGACCAGTGACTACACTTGCTGGGCTGACATGGGTGACGGCGCGGGCATTGTGGACATGAGCTATATGTGTGGTGTGTCACCTTCTGCGCCTTCGATATCGCTGCCATCACCACAGTCCACGACCGTAGATGTGGGGACTGAGTCGTTGCCATTGCCGCGCATGTCTCGGGGCCGGATTTCGGGGGTGTCAGCGTGTGTTAGTCGCCTCACAAGTGAAATCATCGCAGACCCGGATGTTCGATACGTTGAGGGTACCCTTGATCGGCTAACAGCAGAATGCGCCGAATCTGAGGTTCAGGAGCTTTCGCGCATCCCGACCTCTGGCGCACCCATCGAAGTTGTTCGGGCGCGCAGCGATCGCTCTATTTGGGTGAGACTCCCTGGTGAGGCCACCGACTATGGCTATGGCCCGTTTGACTCAGCCCAAGATGCTATAGCCTGGGCGAATACCCGGATTTACTAACTCATCCAAATCTCTGAAACAAAAACCTCCTTGTCGCATCGACAAGGAGGTTTTTGTAAACTTGTTGCGTGCATCCCTGTGCTCGCAAGGCTTTGAATACTCTTTGGTAAAAAAAGTTGGTAACGTGCCTAAAGCCCTTCATCGGGCGAGATGAAGCGCCACAGAAACTCAGTTACCGGCCCTTCATGACTCAGCCAGTGCGCTAGTCGATCTAGTTGCAGGCAGCACCACAGAATGGCGCGAGTACGGCGGGTGTAGCGATTATTAGCATTCATACCATCACCCCCTCAATCGCAGAGAGATCGGCTTCTGACAGCATTTCGTGCTCGTAATTGGAATTCAGCACCACGCGGGTATCGGTGACGCCAAAGATCCGCGACACCAGGTAATGCCAGCCAGGGTCGGTTTGAACCATCAGCGCGGTATTATCATCAACCCAATACAGGCCGATGACGTGGCCTGTGGCTGTAGTGTTTAGCCCGTAACCTTGCCAGCTCACACGCTGGAAGAAATCGAACTGCGGTAAGGGGATGCCGGTGGGCACTTGAGCAACAAACTGCCGCCCCGTTTGGAGCGTGGACCTTAAACTATTCATGGCTTCACCTATGGGTTTAACGATTCGGGTGGAGTCAGGGGCGATCGCGTAGCCGTCCAAAGTCACGCGATCGCTTCCTTAATCCTTGGATTGTTGGTGGGGATTTTGCAGCGGCTCCTCACCTAGCCGCCTCACTTGCGCTTCGAGTCGAGCAATATACTCTCGAAGGACTTCGGGCTCGGCATAGGCTTCGCCCAACTCATCAAGGCTGTTCTGCAACTGTTCAATGCGATTTGCTAATCGCTGGTTGTACTCCTCATCGGTGCGAGACACGCCAAAGGCGCTGTCAAATCGACGGTCTAAAGTTTCGCTCATGAGGGCAAAACAGAGCGCAAAGGCTTTTTTGTTTCCCCGATGCGCTCGATAAAGCCAGTAGGCGCTCACTACCTCCAAGGGCAAT
>JBCBSJ010000008.1:0-59141 GCA_039819245.1 Cyanobacteria bacterium J06638_20 | reverse complement strand
GATTGAAGTTGAGAAAATTATTGGTCGAGGGTCTGGATTCGTTGCAGTCGAAATCCCCTTTACCCCACGAGCCAAGCGTGTTCTCGAACTCTCACTCGAAGAAGCTCGCCAATTGGGTCACAACTACATTGGTACCGAACACCTCCTATTGGGGTTGATTCGCGAAGGTGAGGGGGTTGCTGCACGCGTTCTGGAAAATCTTGGTGTCGACCTTTCGAAGGTGCGTACCCAGGTTATCCGAATGTTAGGCGAAACCGCTGAAGTTTCGACCGGTGGCAGTCAAGGGCGTACCAAGACGCCAACCTTGGATGAGTTTGGTTCCCATCTCACCCAGATGGCCTCCGAAGGCAAGCTCGATCCGGTGGTTGGCCGTCAGAAAGAGATTGAGCGGGTGATTCAAATCCTGGGTCGCCGGACAAAGAACAACCCAGTTCTTATTGGTGAACCCGGTGTTGGTAAGACTGCGATCGCCGAAGGTTTGGCGCAGCGCATTGCCAATGGCGATATTCCCGACATTCTTGAAGAGAAGCGTGTTGTCACCTTAGATATTGGTCTACTGGTTGCAGGTACCAAGTATCGCGGGGAGTTCGAGGAACGCCTGAAGAAAATCATGGACGAAATTCGTCAGGCCGGAAACGTCATTCTGGTGATTGATGAAGTCCATACGCTGATTGGTGCCGGTGCAGCCGAAGGAGCGATTGATGCGGCCAACATCCTCAAGCCAGCACTGGCGCGGGGTGAGTTGCAATGTATCGGTGCCACTACGCTGGATGAGTATCGCAAGCACATTGAGCGTGATGCGGCACTGGAACGTCGATTCCAGCCTGTGATGGTGGGTGAACCTACGGTGGAAGAAACCATCGAAATTCTGCGCGGGTTGCGCGATCGCTACGAACAGCACCACAAGTTGAAAATTTCTGACGAAGCGTTGGATGCGGCGGCGAAGCTGTCGGATCGGTACATCAGCGATCGCTACTTGCCCGACAAGGCGATCGATCTGATCGACGAGGCTGGCTCCCGGGTTCGTCTGATCAACTCCCAGCTCCCGCCTGCAGCGAAGGAGCTAGACAAGGAACTGCGCAAGCTTCTGAAGGACAAGGACGACGCCGTGCGTTCGCAGGACTTCGAGAAAGCGGGTCAACTGCGCGAACGGGAAATGGAGATCAAGCAAGAGATCCGTTCCATTGCGCAAGCGAAGCGCGGCGAAACCCAAGAAGGGGAAGACAGCAGCCCTGTCGTGGGTGAAGAGGATATCGCTCAGATTGTTGCCTCCTGGACTGGAGTTCCCGTCAACAAGCTCACCGAGTCTGAATCGGAGCGCTTGCTGCACATGGAAGATACCCTGCATGGACGCATCATCGGACAAGACGAAGCGGTGCGTGCAGTTTCTCGTGCGATCCGTCGGGCACGGGTGGGGCTGAAGAACCCCAACCGCCCGATCGCCAGTTTCATCTTCTCCGGTCCCACAGGGGTCGGTAAGACGGAGCTAACCAAGGCCTTAGCTTCCTACTTCTTCGGTTCTGAAGAGGCCATGATTCGGCTGGATATGTCCGAATTTATGGAGCGCCATACGGTATCGAAGCTGATTGGTTCGCCCCCGGGCTACGTGGGTTACAACGAAGGTGGTCAGCTCACCGAAGCAGTGCGTCGTCGGCCTTACACCGTTGTGCTGTTCGATGAAATCGAAAAGGCACACCCCGATGTCTTCAACATGCTGCTGCAAATTTTGGAAGATGGTCGTTTGACCGATGCCAAAGGTCGCACGGTTGATTTCAAGAACACCCTACTGATCATGACCTCGAACATTGGTTCTAAGGTCATTGAGAAAGGTGGTGGTGGTCTGGGCTTCGAGTTCTCCGATGGCGATGCGTCCGAGTCGCAATACAATCGCATCCGGTCGTTGGTGAACGAAGAGCTGAAGCAATACTTCCGTCCAGAGTTCCTTAACCGGGTTGATGAAATCATTGTCTTCCGCCAGCTCCAGAAGGACGAGGTGAAAGAGATTGCCGACATCATGCTCAAAGAGGTGTTCTCTCGCTTAGGCGAACGGAGCATCACGCTAGAGGTGACCGAGAAGTTCAAGGATCGACTGGTCGAAGAAGGCTACAATCCCAGCTATGGAGCCCGTCCACTCCGCCGCGCAATTATGCGGCTATTGGAAGACTCACTCGCTGAGGAGATCCTCTCTGGGCGCATCAAAGAAGGTGATATTGCCTTGGTTGATGTCAACGAAGACGGACAAGTTACGGTTGCACCCGGCGATAAGCCTCGTGAGCTTTTGCCCCAGGGCGCTGAATAAGTGAGTTAAGAGAGTCAGTGGAGCGATCGCCCCACTGACTCTCTTAAAAACAATCATTGAAAAAAGCGGGAGGCAAATATTGCCTCCCGCTTTCGTTTTCACCCCTAAGTAAGTCCATTAGGAACTCATGCTCCTAATGGATGGCTTTGCGAATAATTTGCCGTTGTTGGGGCGTCAAGCCAGCCACCATTTCCCTTGCTTTTGCAGGACTTGCCGTGCGGAGTAGGATGAGCAATTCATCCACGGATGCCTCCGTAATTGAGGCGTCCAGTAGAGCATCAGAACCAGGTGTTGGAGGTTCATTGACCCCGATTGGTTTTGGGGGTTCTAGATCCTCATGGGCTTCTGGATGATGACAAACACCATCAACACAGGTATAGCCCAACTGTTGCCAGTAGAGAGCTGGCATTGTCCATCCCCGCTGCCCCACATGTTCCTCATTCACGAGCTGTGATTCCAGGTATGCCCGGGGAGAGGCGTAGCGGTTCAATTGGCGGGGGTGCGGAACTGTAAAGCATCCAAAGGCCTTGCGATACTCTTCCGAATCCATGATTGCCCGGATCATGTTGTGCACACCCATTTGAGTAAGAATGCGATCGTAATGCCGCAATTCCTCATGACTGATAATGCCGCGTCCAAGAAAATGCTTGAAACAGGTTTCCAGAAATTTTACATTAGACGATGAATAATAGAAAAATCTGAGGTATAACTCTGAACACCCTAACGCTTTCACAAACCGCCGAACACCAATTTTGTCCTTTAGGAAATCTTTCTCTAGCTTGGCTAAGCTATCCCGTTCAGATTCTAGGGGGATGCGTTCCAAAACTTGGCGATAGATTTGATTAAGTGCAATCTGCCGTTCTTCGACTGTAGAGCGGCGGCTGACGGTAATCGGTTCAAAGTCATGCATAAACATGGTCTACCAACTCACTAGGATATGTGCAAAACTAATGCGTGTCTCTGCTGCTATGTTCTCCATGAAGTAGGAGCCGCATTAGGCAATTTGGTGTTAGCTAATTTGGTGTTAGCTAAAGAGTCGCAACGCAACAAACGATAAAGAAATTCGCACAATCATCCTCAAATCGGTGGTATTGTGCAATATTTCTAACGATTTACAGAAACGTCGCGGCTTTCAATGGACTTAGGAGATTTCCCAAAAAGAATTTCCCTCTTTAGAGCTGTACTCTTTGAGTACGCTTGGACACAAAATGACTTGTTTCTGAACGGAACTGAAGCCAGCTAGGATACCCTTTTTGAAAAGTTGCCTCACAACAAATGCACTCAAAGACACGCACTCGAAAACAAAAATCAGCTCCGTTTACAGCTAATAGTTGATTCAAACAAGCCAGGAAGAAGATGCACAAACCAGATATGTGTTTCGTGGCGTCAATGTGAGGATGGATGCGGGCGTTTGAGCGCGATCGCTAGCTATGCAGTTAGCAGTTGCACCGGCTATGAGGGCAGTTTTCGTGGTTGGCGAGGGGGGAAGCCATCATGCACCGAACAACGCAACGAAACCATCGGCAGATGATGCTATAAGCGACCCGCTTCTGATTGTTCTTACATTCAGCATTCCCATTTCGCGTGCGAGTACGCGAGGGTGATGTATTTCTTAATTTTGCTTAGCGAACAGATACAAAAGAAAGCTCTTTAAGGGGGCGAGAACTGCCTATCCTCTCACTGGATTCTCTGAGGTTTTCTTGTCTATTTGCGCAGGCTTTGTTAGCGGATTTGATCAACCGGAAAATCAGTAGGGCGTACAGTGAGTGTGAGTTCTTCGCCTTCGCGATTAATGGCAATTTCCAGGGGATCCCCCACCTGCACCTGCTCCACCTGCTCTTGTACCCCAGTGGATGTGGTGATGGGCGTGTCGTTAATTCCAACAATGACATCCCCAGCCTGCAATCCCCCCGCCTCGGCTGGTGTTCCAGGCATTACCTGAACGATGAGGACACCACGATCGACCGCGATTTCTGTGTTAATTTGATCGAGCTCCGTAATACGCTGCTTCACATCGGGGGATAAATCCACCATTTGAATTCCCAGGTATGGATGCTCCGCGCTGCCATCGGCAAATAGTTGCTCAGCGATGCGTTGTGCTGTCTCGATGGGAATAGCAAATCCTAGCCCTTGGGCATTGGCACGAATTGCCGTGTTGATGCCAATCACTTCACCCCGGTCGTTGAGTAAGGGACCACCAGAGTTGCCGGGGTTGATGGCGGCATCGGTTTGGATAAACCGCACACGCCGATCGGGCACCCCCACTTGAGAGCTAGAACGCCCGGTCGCGCTGATGATTCCTGCGGTCACAGTATTGTCTAACCCTAGGGGATTGCCAATGGCGATCGCCCATTGCCCAGGGGTCAACGCTTCCGAACTACCCAGCGTCACGGTAGGTAAATTGGTCGCCTCAATCTTAATGGCAGCGACATCCGTGACGGGGTCAGTCCCCACGACTTGCCCTTCAAACTCGCGCCCATCTTTTAACGTTACCCGCACCAGGTCAGACCCTTCGACCACATGGGCATTGGTAATAATATGGCCGTCATCGCTCACAATGAAGCCCGAGCCCGTTCCCCGTTCGACCCGTTCTGGTAACGGCATTTCCTCCCCAAAAAAGCGGCGGAAAAAGGGATTATCAAAATTGTCTGGCATGGCACTGGCTACTTCGCGAGACGAGTCGATGCGGATGACCGCAGGGCCAACCCGCTCGACCGCATCGGCAATGAAGTTGCGATTCTGGGTGGCAGTGGCTCTCGGGAGGTCGGGCAGAACAGACCTAGACTGATCGAACAGCGGTTGTACCAAGGGAGTCGATGGATCGGGAGCCGTGGGCTCAGTGCTCATGCGGAGGCGGTAGCCGCCTGCGACTCCTACAACGATTCCGGCGGCAAGGAGGGTCAGAGAGGTTGCCAAATGTTTCATGGGTTGATGGTATGCAAATCGCTCGGATAGTGGAAGTCGTAGGTGTTTTCTCCGGATAAGCTGGAGCAAATATACGGAGATATACGGAGGCAGCGGTGCCAGAATCGACTGGCGTTTCCTTTATGGTAGCGGAGGCGTTTGGTCTCCCGCGATTTTTCTCAGACGGTCTTAGGGGCGGTTTGAGCTGCTGCGAGCCGTCATGATGAGTCGTGCGGGTTGCAGAAACCTCAACGCTTCAACCATGCTCTTGGTCTGTACTTGATGGCAAGCGATCGCCCCCGGCAGAGCCCCCCCAACATTCGCCATAATCATAATCTAAGCCTTCTTTCATCGCGGTTGTAATGCTGACTATGTTTTCCTCCTCATGGTTTTGGTTTGCAGGCAGTAGGCGTTCTGTCCGCCCCCTGGCTGTCTGGCTGTCGAGCCTGACGCTCTTGGCAGGTAGTGTTTTTCCATTGTCGGGGCGAACGATCGCCCAAACCCTCCCGCCCGAGCCAGATGCGGATCTGTGCCCCGCCGCTGCTCTTGACCGTGTTCAGCGCCACCGCATTGCTCCCGGTGACACCCTCGTTTCCCTGGCCCAGCAATACGAACTGATCCCAGCTACTTTGATGGGCATGAACCCAGCGTTGCGGGATGGGAGTCTCCCAGTTGGTGCCGAAATCTTGATTCCTCCCTACAACGGTATCCGCGTCCCGGTGCCTGCTGGAACTACCTGGACGGAACTCGCTGCTGCCTACGGTGTGCGGGCTGATGTCTTGTTTGAAGTCAATGGTTGCCAGCCTGCGTCTCAAGAGGCCTTCATTCCTGGGGTGAATTGGGCACCCGGCGGTGCCCGTTCCGTGGAGAGCAACCGGGTCAGTCTGGACACCTATCCTCTGCCCGGAACCGTCGAAGCTCTGACGGGGTTTGGCTGGCAAGTAGACACCACGAGCCAGATCGTGTTCCACAGTGGGGTAGATTTGCAGTCTGAAGTGGGCACCCCCGTGCGGGCCGTGGCGGCAGGCACGGTTGCCTTCGCTGGCGAACAGGGCAACTATGGCAATTTGGTGGTGCTTAATCATGCGGGTGGCTTGCAGACGCGCTACGCCCAGCTAGATAGCATTACCGTGCAGCAAGGACAGGCTATTGGGGCGGGCGATCGCCTGGGTACTGTTGGCCAGACGGGTGATGCCCACGTTAGCCACCTCCACTTTGAGGTTCGCAGAAACTCTGACCTCGGCTGGGTGGCTGAAAACCCAACGCGGTTTTTCCCCAGCATGGAAGTTGGGCGTTAGGGACTGAAGAAGCCAAGGATGCTCTTGCTGGTGTTGCCAGCTCCTTAGCGAGGCGCTGGCAAAAAACAATGTCTTTTTACCGAAGTACGCCGTGCTGTCGTAGCCTGCGACACAAATTTCTTAGAATTGCTGTCGATTCTTCTCATAAAAAGTCAGAATATCCTCATAAATCTACATGACTTCAGTATTTAGCTTATGGAAAGTATCGAGTGTAACAGGCGATCGCAGAACCCATCTTTTTACAAGAAATCATCAGAGAAGCCCATTCAACGCCATTCAAAAGATTTCAACTAAATATGCTCAAACCTAGCGTCCGACGTCGTTTTGTAACATAATGTGAAAGGAGTATCTTAAGATTTCTACAAAAAACAATGGCAGGACTTTTTGGCTTATTTGGCGGCAATAAGAATCCGGACGGCACCCCGAAGCAGAAGGAGGAAGCGTATTTCCTAGATTCAGATTCTGCTAAAACCTTTGGTGATATCAACTACATGCGCTCGTCTAAAACGATCACGCACAAATTCCCCAAGACCTTTAGCAACAGAGGTGAGTTTGAGAAAGCTGAGACAGTGTCTGCGATGGACAAAATGCAAGGCTCAGACGCACCTGTCACCCCGTCTCTAGAGAATGGTTCTACTGACCAGTGGCAACCCACCTCTATGAACGGCATGAGCAACAACGGATCGAGCAGTACAAGTTTCTCTAGTGGTTCTTCCTCGAAGGAAGAAGAGCGAAAGGCCGATAGCAGCCTGGATATGTTCCGCAGCATGGCTCGTGAGATTCGCAAGCGTTAAGCCTGTGCTAGATATCTTTCGGCTATCAGTCTTATACATATGCGCGTAGTCACGGCGCTAAATGAATATTGCTGGAAAGGCTAAAGACTCAGCTGTTGAAGCTGAGTCTTTTTTTCAGGGCGCAAAGCAACGTTGTATCTATAGCGTTATACCAATTCTACGAAAACCAAAACCAGATTATTTTTGAAAGCCGCGCACTGCGCGGCTTTCAAAAATAATCTGTAGTGGGTTCTTATCGAATTGGTATTACTCGTTTGGAACGAAACCGACCATTGTTTCAACTATAGGATTTCCTCCTCAGCAGAAGGGCTGGAAATTTCCCCGGCGGATTTGCTCTTGCTCAATCGCCTCAAACAGGGCTTGGAAGTTCTGCTCACCAAACCCCTGCACGGTTGAGAGACGAGGTCTTTGGGGCGGTTCATCTGTCATGGAGATGCGGTTGCGGAGCTGGGTCGTTGGCTGGCGCTCGATAATTTCAAAGAATAGCGTTGGTTCTGCAAAGACAGGCTGGGTAAAGGTTTGGAGTAGTAGAGCTTGAGGATCGGTGGGCTGCCAATCGACCAGCAATTGTTGACGGGCGATCGCCTCCACATCCGCTGCGGCCAAACGGCAACCGTCGCGTTGCATCAGCGCTTCATAGTAGGTGGAAGGGACGGTAATGAAGGGAACTTGGCGCTGACGCAGTTGGGCAACCGTGGCGATCGCATCCTTGGTGTGCAGGGCAATGTGCTGCACGCCACCGCCGCTGTTGTGGTCTAGGAATTCCTGAATTTGTGAGTTTGGGGTCGTCGGCTCATTGATTGGGATTTGGATGGTTCCGGTGGGGTCCTGCATCACCACACTCTCTAAACCTGAGTGAGGTGTCTTAATACGAAAGGATTGCTTTTGCTGAAACCCAAAAAAGCGGGCATACCAATCGCTCAGCTTCGCCATCAACCCTTTTGGTACATTCACCACGATGTGATCGATGCGGTTGAGGGGTGGCTTCAGCCTCCATGATGGGGAATCGATAGGGGCAGAGGATTGTAGGGTGATGTCGGGAAACGTCAGGTCTGACGCACTTGCTTGAGGCCGCTCAACTAACGTGTGGCGCAGCGTGTCGGTAAGCGTGATGGTGCCCCACACTAAGCCTCTGTCCTGTTGCAACTCGCTAGTTTGCAGGTCAGCTGAGGATTCTGCTAGCGGCGATGGCGATCGCTGGGCAAGGAACTGCTTCCACCACTGAACCAGTCCACTCATCCGTAAGGCAATGTCAACGACACCGGGGGGATGGTGCATGAGGTAGTGAGCGACTGGACTAGCGGGCGATCGTGCCGATGAGAGCAAAAACCGCACCGCTCCCTGTCCGACCAACTCGACTTGGGTATCCCGACAGCGATCAATCTGACTTGCTAGTGATGTAAAACCCAGATGGTGCACCAACCAGTTGCGGAATTGTTGGGCATCTTCGACATAGAAATGGAGATGGTCAATATCCATGCTGACCAAAATTTTTCACGAACAGCTTGGGGGCGAAATTGACGATCATGCCTCTCAGAGCCTGAATACAAGCGACGACGGTAATGAAGTAACGACGCAGAGAGGGTGTGCGGAGCTGGGGTGAGAGGTGGGTGAATCGTTGAATGCATCTGTCCTAGCTCACGATAGATGCCTTATCTGTTGCAGTAAAGGGGAAGATTGCCCCTCATTGCTCCCATCTTTCGAGAGGAGTTCCACCGACTGAGCTGAGCCAACCCAGACTAGAGGGCGATCGCCCAACCCCTAGCAAGAGTAATTTCTAAGGGGCTTCCCCGGCAAAGACCTGCTTCCTGGAAAGGTTGAACCTCAGAAACCTCTCCCCAAACTCGGTGCAGCCTAGAAAAATAGGTGGCTATCGGGCTGAATATTGACTTCCATCGGAATGGCAGCGGGTTCCTGCGATATGGCAAAAACGATAGCATTGGCAGCTGTGGTAGGCCGCAACATTTTGCTGCGATCGACCTTGAGTCCGGCAGTATCCCAGAAGGGTGAGTCAACGCCGCCAAAGTAGAACAACGTGAACTTGATTCCAAACCGCTTCAGTTCCTCGGCCATGCACTTGGTAAAGCCCACGACACCAAATTTGGAGGCGCAGTAGGCTGTGCCCATCACCATTGAGTGTTTGCCCAGAATACCTGCCAGGTTGCAGATATGCCCAGACCGTTGCTCCCGCATCACATTTGCAGCGGCTTGAGCTGTGTAAAAACTCCCTTTTAGGTTCAAATCCAGCATGGCGTCAAAATCAGCGGCGCTCAGCTTGTTGTATTGCTTGAGGATGCCTGCTCCAGCGGTGTTGACCAGCACATCTACTGCGCCGAAATGAGTCATCGTCTTTTCCATCAAAGCATTTGCTTGAGCGGGATCGGTGATGTCAGTCGATACGGTTAAAATCTCGGAGGCTCCGGCGGTAGCGAGTTGCTGCTCCAGCGCAGAGAGGCGATCGTGATTACGAGCAGCCAAAACCATCTTTGCACCCGTTGGCGCAAGCTGCTGGCAAAGGACTGTCCCGATTCCCCCCGTTGCGCCGACTACAACGACAACTTTGTCTTGCATGGTTTTAGCCTGCATGATTACAAATCTTTACATCATTTTCATCATACGCAACTTCTATAGGCAGATTAAAGGGGCTGTGCGAAATTGCCCGGACAGTCTTTGAAGAATGTCGTAGCGACTAAAGGGGCTATCGGGCGTTTTTCTACTGGCCCCTGGTTACGCCTCACGGGTTAGTTCGGATGGCTGAATGCCTGCTAATTGAGTCGTCTTGAGCCATCTATTGAGTCATCGTGAGCGAGCCAGTTCCCACAATTTGCCAACACGGTTTGACCAGGAGGAATCCCCATGCGTCCCAAATGGATGCGGTATAAAGAACTCGAACTCATCCCCGAGACATTGACAGAACCGACATTACACTTACCCCCCGTGCAGCGCTGGTTGCGTGGGTTTTGGCGATCGCTCACCTGTCGCTTACTGATGGGCGATGAACCTGGAATTTGCCAGGTCTACGATCACCAAGGGCAGCCTTGTTCCATGATTTATGACCCCAGCACCGGACGCACGACACTATTTCGCTCCGATGAAGAGTTTCTCCGTTGGTACAATCAGCGGTTTTCCAATCAGCCCAGCCCAGCTTTGCCCAAAGAGTCGCTGGATGATTTCTGGCATCGCTCCTGATTGCTGAATGGCGTTTCCATCCCCGCAACTGCTTTCACTATCTGGCATTCCACGATCTAGCAAAGGGATTATTAGAGAAAGTCTCCAGCCTCATGGTCGTAACGTTGTTAAAGAATGTTAATCTTCTGAGTATTCCTAGTATTTTTAATTTTTTGCCAGCATTTAGTTGCCAGAACCATGATTGTTATGCCTTTGACTCATCGCCTGCTTGCGACCTTGCTTGCTGTTGTAGTGGGTCTCAGTGGATTTTTGGGGGGATGGCTGAGCGGAACGCCTGGAGCGATCGCCGCCAGCTCCGCTGCCATTCGTGCGTTTGATGATACGGACATCAACGGGAAAGACTTTTCGGGACAAGACCTGATCCGGGCTGAATTCGCTGATGCGCGACTAGCCGGCGCAAATTTCAGCAACGCCGATTTACGAGGTGCTGTATTTAACGGGTCTGAGTTGCGGCAAGCCAATTTCCACGGCGCTGACTTTAGTAATGGTATCGGCTACCTCACCAACTTTGCCGAAGTTGATTTCACCGATGCGATTCTGGATTCTGCGATGTTGCTGCAGTCGAACTTTCGCGACGCTAAGATCACAGGGGCAGACTTCAGTTTTGCGTTGCTCGATCGCCAGCAGGTGATTGAGCTATGCAAGACCGCCAGCGGCACCAACCCAAAAACGGGTGTTGGCACGCGCGAGTCGCTCGAATGTTGATGTTGCGTTAGCACTGAGTTTATGTCCCTGATTACGGTTCAACCGCAGGGCTTGTATTGCGAAAAAGGGGGGTTTTTCATCGACCCCTGGCGTCCGGTTGATCTGGCGCTGATTACCCATGCCCATTCCGATCACGCCCGTTCCGGGTCCCAGCGCTATATTGCGACGCAGATTTCCGAAGGCATTTTGCGGAAGCGGTTGGGGGGCGATCGCGTCCAACTCCAGGGCGTTCACTATGGTGAAAAGCTAAAGCTTGGAAGCGTGTGGGTTTCCTTTCATCCGGCAGGCCATGTGCTGGGCTCGGCACAGGTGCGGGTTGAAGACGAAAACGAAGTTTGGGTCATTTCTGGAGACTACAAGCGATGTGCGGATCCGACCTGCGACCCCTTTGAGGTGGTTCCCTGCGACGTGTTTATTTCTGAAGCGACCTTTGGCTTGCCCATTTATCGCTGGAAGTCGGGTCAGGAAACGGCGCAAGACATCTATGACTGGTGGCAATCGGATCGCGATCGCCCTTCCCTGCTATTCTGCTATGCCTTTGGTAAAGCCCAGCGAGTGCTGAGTGAGCTGCTTACTTTGTGCGATCGCCCCGTCTATGTTCATGGGGCGGTTCATGCCCTCACCGAAATCTATCGCGATGTGGGTGTCGAAATGGTACCGACTATTCCTGTGTCCGAAATGCCCCGCAAGTATAAATTTGACGGTGATCTGGTACTCGCGCCGCCATCGGGGCACCGATCCGCCTGGATGAAACGCTTCTCCCATCCCCAAACGGCCTTTGCCTCCGGCTGGATGGCTGTGCGCGGAGCCCGACAGCGGCGCGGCTACGAGCGCGGCTTCGTTCTTTCCGACCACGCCGACTGGAACAGCCTGATCGACACCATTCAGCAAACGGGTGCCAAAACCGTTTATATTACCCACGGACAAACCGATGTTCTCGCCCGCTACCTCCAGGAAGCCCATCACATCAACGCCCTCCCCCTCCGCACCCTATTCGAAGGCGAAGGCGATATCTAAAAGTGACTTAGCCAAATTGGCCTTTGGCACTGATACGCTGACCCAAATCCCTATTACGAGACGACAACTCATCTCTCCATCTGCGTCCATCTGCGTTCCCGTATTCCCCAACCCTTCCCACCGTTTCCCATCCCACGCATGTCCCGATCGCCCCTCCGCTTCGATATCATCACCCTCTTCCCCGACTTTTTCACATCGCCATTACAGTCGGGGTTGATGGGGAAAGCGATCGCCAATCAAATTGCAGAAGTCCACTTCACCAATCCCCGTGACTTCACCACCGACAAGCACCGCAAAGTCGATGACGAACCCTATGGCGGTGGTGTGGGGATGTTGCTGAAACCTGAGCCAATTTTTTCGGCTGTGGAGTCCTTGCCCGTGCTACCCCGGCGCGAGGTAGTGCTGATGACCCCCCAGGGGGAACCGATGGCTCAACCGCTGTTTCAGTATATGGCCGAGGAAGACGACCAGATTGTCGTGATTTGTGGCCACTATGAAGGGGTGGACGAACGAGTGCTACAGCTCGTGACGCGGGAAGTTTCCCTCGGCGATTTTGTTCTGACCTGCGGTGAGATTCCAGCCCTGGCATTGCTGAATGGCGTCATGCGCTTGTGCCCAGGTACCGTGGGCAAGGCGGAATCGTTGAAGCTGGAGAGCTTTGAGGATGGCCTCCTCGACTATCCCCAATACACTCGCCCAGCGGAGTTCCGTGGGATGGATGTGCCAGCAGTGTTGCGGTCAGGAAACCATGAGGCAATCGCTCAGTGGCGCAAGGATCAGCAAATCGAACGCACACGCCAACGCCGTCCTGATTTATGGAAGCGGTGGCAGCAGCAGCAATCGGCAGATTCCTGAACGGAACCACAGAGGACACGGAGTGGATTCGGTAATTTTGTGCCTTTGGGGCGAGATTTTGGAGATGAGCTTACAGCAATCCGACGAAGTGGAGGGGTCCCTGTCCGCTGATTAGTTCCAGCATCAGCGCCAAAAAGCCCAGCATCGCTAGCCGACCATTCCATACCTCTGCGGCGGGAGATAGACCCCATTCCCAGCGCTCGGGGGGATAGATCTTCACCTTCTCTTCGGGACGTAGGGTTTCCGACACATCTACGCTAGGAGAGTTGAGGGCATCAATGACAATATCCGACAGCTCTGAGATAAAGACTGGGTGGGTGTTGAGGGCGGGAACTCGATGGAAATCGTGAATGCCTGCTTCTTCCGCGACCTCGCGGTACTCGATGTCGATTTCCTGAAGTGTTTCGATATGCTCGGAAACAAAGCTGATGGGTACGACCAGGAGCCGTTCGATGCCCCGTTCCGCTAGCTCGGTGATCGCATCTTCGGTGTAGGGGCGCAACCACTCTACCGGGCCGACCCGGCTTTGGTAGGCCAGCGTATACTCATTGGGGCGATCGAGGGTGCGCATAATCAGCTCGGTACATTCTTCGATTTCCCGCTGGTAGGGATCTCCCGCTTCTTCCACATAGCTGAGGGGAACGCCATGAGCACTGAAGAAGATGTGAACCGAATCGGGGTCGTCGTATTGGGTTAGTTCGCGCTGGATCAGGTCGGCCATAGCCTGCAAATAACCTGGACGCTTGTACCAGGAGTCAATAACTGTGTGGTTAGCAGGCTGGAGGTCGGGGTGATCCCGCCACAGGTTTTGCAGCAACCGAAAGCTAGAGCCACTGGTGCTGATGGAAAATTGGGGATAGAGAGGAAGAATGACTAACTGTTCAACCTTATCCTGATTGATGGCGGCGATCGCCTCCTCCGTGAAGGGAGACCAGTAGCGCATGCCGATGTAGACCTTGGCCTCTTGCCCGCGCTTGTGCAGTTCGGCCTGCAGCGCGTCTCCCTGTTCTTCTGTAATGCGGCGCAGTGGAGAGCCGCCGCCAATCTGACGATAATTGTCTTGAGACTTAGAACTGCGGGTTGTCGCGATGAACCAAGCCAGCGGTTTTTGCAGCCAAGTGAACGGCAATCGAATAATTTCGGGGTCGGCAAAGAGATTGTAGAGGAATGGCCGCACATCCTCTAGCTTCTCTGGCCCACCTAAATTTAGGAGTAATACGCCGACTCGCCCCATGACAGTTTTGCTTTCCTCGTGAAATGAGCTAAATCTTTACCTTTTCTTCTGATTCTAACAACGAAATGTCTGGGGAGCGTGGCATGGTATCGGATGTTTTCGTTGCTGTCGAATGTTGGCCGAGAGTAAGAAAACTCTGCGCTATTGTTCGGGTCAAGGCACGCTGGCGAGCCACAAAATTACCAGGGCTACGATCACCACAAAGACGATGGCCCAAACGATCCAGCGGGTCAAATCAACCATCTTTCCCGGTGCTGTGATTTCAAGGTCGGTGTGGGCGGTCACCGAAATGCTGAAAAAGGTATCCCAATAGCCTGCACGAAACACATTGTGTTCTTGGAGCGGCTGGGTCACTGGCGGTTTTGGAAAGATCCATGTAGAACCCTGAATTGTGACCTCTCCAGCGGGAGGCTCAGAATTGCGGGCGATCGCCTGAAATCGAATATCTGTTACCAGGCTGCTAAAACGACGTTGATAGATTTGTGCCGTCTCGCCCTGTCTTAGGGTAATGCTTCTTGCCATATCGACTCTCAGTTAACGTCAACCCAGTTTCCTGACCCTCAGAACTTTACCGGAACGGTAGCCCCGAGCCTTGTTCGCAGGCTGATGGCTTCCCCCTTCGTTGCATGAGGCTGTCCATCCAGGGGTAATTTGAAAAACTTCCCGGAAGACTTGGGCAAATCCACGGAAGCCATTACATAAGCAATGCTTTTGTTCCAGGTTAAGAAGCAACGCTTTGCAACCTGTGTTCGAATTCAATAGGGTTTGACCCGTTCGCTTGGATCCGAATTCAATGATGCGATCGCGGCACAAAATAAGGTCGTGATTCGTCGAGTCAACTAACACCATTCACCCTATTTGAACCCCTATGGTCATTGGATAGATGTCACTATTGTTACCCCAAAGTAGACGTTTATCCGAAGTGATATTTGTCAAAGCCGCAGAGATGCCTTTCACAAATCGCCATGCGACCATAGCGCGTCATTAAATTTCCCCCTAATTGCACAGTTGCCTAAGCCAACAAGCTGGTGTGCAGGCAAGTGTGCAGCGGTAAAATGCCAATACTCTTTGCCTCTGCTGGCAAGGGGGAAGGTTCGAGATGCTTGGCAATAGGGGTGAGGGGCGATCGCCCCATCAATATGTGCGTACCTGTCGGGCCATGTCTTGACCGAAGTAACCAATAAAACATGTCTGGCATCCGCCCCAAACAGGCAATAATGTTCCTTTAGCAGTGACCTCAGTTGTTGTTATGAAACCTATCCTCCGTGGATTGACTACTCTCGCTGCGGTAGCCCTGGGCGCATTTTCCACGTCTACCGTTGTTCCTGCCCAAGCTAGTTCCGTTTTTGGCCAACTCGAAGTTGATCAAAGCCGCTTTGTCGCCTTCTCGTCGCGAGGTTTGAGCGATCGCGGGCTGATCATTGTTGAGCAAGTGTCCGATTCCCGGGCTTGCTGGGATGAAACGGGCGCGAATCCGACCGTCATCGACCCGCTATTGTTGGACTTTAACTTCACAGGTATCTGTCGCCGGAGCACGGATCGGAACGGCTATTCGATTCGGGTTAACGGCGAAGACATGGGTCTGGCCTATACCCTTCGCGTCGTTCCCCGTGACACCGAGATGGTGCTGATGGGGATTCCTCGAAATGAATCGGTACCCCGCGTTGAAATTGGACGCACCACTGGGGTCACCAATGATTTTGCAAAACTCACTCTGGATCCTGGCTGGCGCTTTACTCGCCGGACTTACAACGACCAGGCGCTGGGTCACATCTATCTCACCTACGATGGATCGTTCCCGCCAGGTGATGTGATTATTCCTGATCCGGTTGACCCAATCGATCCGGTTGACCCAACCGATCCAGTTGACCCAACCACCCCGCGCTTCCGCGATATTGCGGGTGATATCTACTTTGAGGATATTCAGCAGGCGGTCGAGATTGGCTTCATCGCGGGCTTTGAAGACAATACCTTCCGCCCTCGTGAAACCCTCACCCGCGAGCAGTTGGTCTCGATGGTTCTGGATTCGTTGGAAGAAGTGCCGAACGCGAACTTCCGAGTTCCTAGCCAGGCCAGCGGCAATCCCTACCGCGATGTGAATGCGTCCCGATGGAGTGCGGCCAAGATCCAGTTTGCCCGCGATAACAATATCGTCAGTGGCTATGAAGATGGCACATTCCGCCCCGATCGCCCAGTCTCTCGTGCGGAGCTGATTTCGGTCTTGCGGCGTGCGGCCAGCTATGCCCAGACCCTGCGTGGTTCTTCTGCAGAGCTGCTGCCGACTGAACCTGTGTTCAACTTCATAGACACCTCAAACCACTGGGCTAATGGACAAATTGCGGAAATGTCCTCTTTCTGTGGCGTTGCTTCACCAGTGAATGAGCGAGGACAGCAGTTTGCGCCCGATAGCTCTGCCCTCCGGAACTATGCGGCGGCAGCAACCCTACGGATGTTGAGTTGTGTGCAACTACCGGAGTAACTGATACGGATAGCTTTGGGTTCCTCTGACTTCTATCGCACCAGGCTGGTAGCTATTGCTGCTACAGACTGGTGCGTTTCTTTGTCTCGCAGAATCCAAATATAATCTTTTCGATTTCTTTTGGTTCATCGGCTCGGTAAACCACAATGTCGTAATTGCAGGGGTGTGGGGGAAAATAGAAGCAATTGTCCTGAGGAGTAGTTGTGACCTCTTCCCCGTCTGGTTTCCCATCTGATGATCGGAGTGGTTCCTCCCATTCCGCCGAATCCCCTACGCCAAAAGCCATGGGGTTGATTCCGCTGGGGCTACAAGATGTTCACTATCAGCGGGCAAAGCGGAGTTTGCGGCAGCTAATCCAGCGCTACGCAAAACCGTTGCGATCGCCCCGCCCCAATACTTCCATCGAACTGCAAGCTGCTCTTAAGACCGATCTGAACCAAGTCAACTACGCCCTCGATAAGCTCAATGCTAATTTGGTGCGGATTGCCGTCTTTGGGCTGGTCAGCCGGGGGAAGTCAGCGGTGGTCAATGCCCTGATTGGCAAGAAGCTGGTGCCTACAGGGCCCTTGCATGGGGTTACTCAATTCCCGCGATCGCTCTACTGGTCTCTCGACCTGAGTGAACCCGTTACCGTGGAGCTGATTGACACGCCGGGTATTGACGAAGTGGGCGGCCAGTCGCGGGCAGCGATGGCTCTGGAAATTGCCCATGATGCCGACTTAATTCTGTTCGTGATTGCCGGAGACATCACCCGCACGGAGTATCACGCACTGTCGGAACTCCAAGCGGCTCATAAGCCACTCATTGTGGTGTTTAACAAAACGGATCTTTATCCCGATCAAGATAGAGACGCGATTTATCAGAAATTGCAAGACCTCTTCCAGTCCAGCAACAGTCCGACCCGCCCCTTTCTGCAGCCCGAAGACATTGTGCTGGTGGCGGCAGAGCCAGCCCCTCAGCAAGTGCGGGTGGAATGGGAGGATGGGCGCGTCACCTACGAGCGCGAAACCCCACCGGCTGATATTGCTTCCTTGAAGAACAAGCTGCTGGCGTTGCTGAACCAGGAAGGCAAGTCTTTGTTGGCGTTGAATGCGTTGCGGCAGGGACGGGAGGCTGAGCAATCCATCGCATCCAAAAGTCTGCGTCTTAACCAGGAAGCAGCGGAAGAACTGGTGTGGAAGTTTGCCCGATGGAAAGCTGCTGCAGTGGCCCTCAATCCCCTCGCCGTGCTGGATGTGATGGGGGGGCTGATGGCCGATCTCGTGATGATACGCTCCCTGGCACGGTTGTATGGGTTGCCCATGACGCGCTACGAAGCGAGCAAGTTGCTCAACACCATTCTCTGGAGCACAGGCGGTGTACTAGCGGGAGAAGTGGGCAGCGGCTTGCTTCTCGGCGTAGGCAAGAGTGCCTCTGCTGTTGCCTCGGCCTTCGATAGTTTTGGGGGGCTGATGGCTTACAGCAGCGCGGCGATCGCCCAAGCGACTCTAGCGGGCTACGGTTCCTACCGTGTGGGCAAAGCCGCTCAAGTCTACCTGGAGCAGGGCTGCACTTGGGGGCCGGAAGGTGTCAACACGGTTCTCCAATCCATTTTGGAAGAGGTGGATCGCGATACGGTGATTCATCGCCTGCGCCGAGATTTGGAAGAATCCTAAGTCATCGTTGCTGCAAGGCTCTGTGGAGATGAGAGTCGCTGAGCATTTAGGCATCATCTGGCAAAGAGTTTCGGCGCGTGCCCATCCACTCTGCCAGACCATAGCCCAAGCCCACACCGACTAGACTGCACACCAAATCCATCGCATCCAGGCTTCGATTGGGCGATAAACCCTGCCCCAATTCCTCAACAATCGTAAAACTGCCGAAGATCAGCACCCAGAGGGGTAGTCGCATGCTTGCGAGGATGACATGGCGACGCTGGAGGGTAAGGTGCCCCAGAAAGGTGGCGATCGCATACAAAATCACATGCCCGAACTTGTCGTGGTAAGGCAGTCGGCTCAGTTGCGGCGGTAAGTCCCCAGTA
Source organism: Cyanobacteria bacterium J06638_20 (assembly GCA_039819245.1). Taxonomy (GTDB): domain Bacteria; phylum Cyanobacteriota; class Cyanobacteriia; order Elainellales; family Elainellaceae; genus Vacuolonema. Next base: position 40,347 of record JBCBSJ010000008.1, on the reverse strand, counting down.
TATGCCACGACCATGATGGTAAGAAATAGGATGGCGAAGGCGATTGCCCCCCAGGTAACCGAGCGTTTTATTGGCATAACAATCGTTTATTCCGTGTCAACGCGACCCCGTCACAGAGACCTTGCAACGATAGCGGCCGATCTAGATCCCCAGCGGATCAGCGCTCGATTTCTATGGAACACCGCAGATTGGTCAAAATCTTGCCGAGAATTACAGAAATGTTTAAGGATTGTAAAGTAATCCACGTATAATTAGGGTTAGAAGCGCTATTAGCCGTTCGAGGAAGGAAAGATTTCATGCGTGTTGCGATCGCTGGAGGTGGGTTGGCAGGCTTAGCCTGTGCGAAGTACTTGGTAGACGCCGGGCACACTCCCATCCTTCTAGAAAGCCGCGATGTGTTGGGTGGGTTGGTTGCCGCCTGGAAAGACGAGGAAGGCGACTGGTACGAAACAGGCCTCCATGTTTTCTTCGGCGCTTACCCGAACATGCTGCAATTGTTCAAAGAACTGGACATTGAAGATCGGCTGCAGTGGAAAGAACATACCCTGATTTTCAACCAGCCCGAAAAACCTGGGGTGTTGTCTCGTTTCGATGTTCCTGATATTCCGGCTCCCTTCAACGTCATTGCCTCTATCATCCGCAACAACGACATGCTGACCTGGGAGCAGAAGCTCCGGTTTGCGGTGGGTTTGACTCCGGCCATCATCCGAGGCCAAGCCTATGTGGAAAAGATGGATCAATATTCCCTGCTGGAATGGTTGCAACTTCAGGGAGTAGATGAGCGGGTCAACAGCGACATCTTTATTGCGGCCTCTAAGGCGCTGACCTTTATTAATCCCGAAGATGTGTCGGCAACGGTTCCCCTAACGGCGCTGAATCGCTTCCTGCAAGAGCGCTATGGTTCCAAGGTGGCATTTTTGGATGGTTCCCCCACCGAACGCCTCTGTCAACCGATGGTGGACTACATTACCGAGCATGGCGGAGAGGTGCATTTGAAAAAGCCGTTGAAGCAGGTTTTGCTGAATGATGACCAGACGGTAAATGGGTTCTTGATTCGGGGGCTAGATGGCGCAGAGGATGAGGTCATCACCGCCGATGCCTATGTGTCGGCCATGCCTGTGGATGTGATGAAGGTCTTGATGCCCGACCCCTGGAAAGAACTCGAGTTCTTCCAAAAAATGTCGGAGCTAGAGGGTGTTCCGGTCATCAATATTCACCTCTGGTTTGATCGCAAGCTGACGGATGTGGATCAGTTATTATTTTCGCGATCGCCCCTGCTCAGTGTTTATGCTGACATGAGTAATACCTGTCGCGAGTACGCCAACCCCGATCGCTCGATGCTGGAGTTGGTGCTTGCACCTGCGAAAGATTGGATCGACCGCTCAGAAGACGAGATTCTGGCAGCAACGATGGAGGAGCTAAAACGGCTGTTCCCCGACGACTTTGGTGCAGAAAATCCTGCGACCCTGCTGAAATCCAAAATTGTTAAAACCCCACGCTCGGTCTACACCGCTCGTCCGGGGAGTCAGCAATGTCGGCCTAGCCAAGAAACCCCGATCGCTAACTTCTTCCTCGCTGGCAGCTACACCATGCAGCGTTACCTAGGCAGCATGGAGGGAGCCGTATTATCCGGTAAGTTGGCGGCACAGGTCATCCATCAGCAAACCGAAACATTAGAGTCAGACGAATCGGCTTCTAAGGCCCTTCAACCTGTATCCTCATAAACGGGATAGCCAGCGAACCAATTTGCTTGGGTTGGCTAACAGCCCGTTGCCAATTGCTGATAGGTTTAACTGTATTCTCCGCACTGCGATGTAATGCTGCAACTTCCGAGACCTACCCCCTGTAAAACCGCACTGGCTTCTGTCGAGGATGCCTATGAAGCCTGTCGCAAAATTACCCAAGATTATGCCAAGACCTTTTATCTCGGCACGTTACTAATGTCGGAGCAAAAGCGCCGTGCCATTTGGGCGATTTATGTCTGGTGTCGGCGCACCGATGAGCTAGTGGATGGGGCACAGGCGGAGTTCACGACGGATCACACTCTGGATGAGTGGGAGAGCAACCTAGAAGCTATTTTTGCGGGTCATCCGGTCGATGATGTTGACGTAGCTCTGGTGGATACGCTGGAACGCTTTCCGCTGGACATTCAACCCTTCCGCGACATGATCGCAGGACAACGGATGGATCTCTACCGCAATCGGTATCAAACCTTTGAAGAACTAGAGCTTTATTGCTACCGGGTGGCTGGAACTGTGGGGTTGATGTCGGCTGCCGTCATGGGAGTTGATACGACTCCCCGGACGGCTCCCTGGGAGCAGAGCAAACCCGCTCCTAATCCGCTGCAGGAGGCGATCGCCCTCGGGATTGCTAACCAGCTCACTAACATTCTGCGAGATGTCGGCGAAGATGCTCAACGAGGACGCATCTATCTACCCTTGGAAGATCTGGAACGGTTTAACTACACCGAGGCGGATCTGTTCAACGGGGTTGTGGACGATCGCTGGCGATCGCTGATGAAGTTTGAAATCGAGCGGGCGCAAACGTTCTTTGTGGAGGCTGAGCGCGGGGTCGGCCAGCTCAGTCCTGATGCCCGCTTCCCCGTATGGTCGGCGCTGATGCTCTATCGCCAAATCCTGAATGCGATCGAGCGCAACCAGTACGATGTTTTTAGCCAACGCGCCTATGTTCCGGGCTGGCGCAAGTTCCTTAGCCTGCCTCTGGCGAAACTTCGCGCTGAAGTGCTGTAGTCCTTGCACAAGATCCAAAAACGCAAATCCAAAATAGTGTTGAATGGTTGAGGATTACCCTACTGAGGAACTGATCGCCCGTGTCCGACACTCAGCGTCCTGCCCGTTCGCTCGCCAAAATTGCTGGAATCGTTGCCGCAGCGACGCTGATTAGCAAGCTGTTTGGGTTATTTCGACAGCAGGCGATCGCCGCGGCCTTTGGTGTGGGGCCAGCGTTTGGGGCGTTCAACTTTGCCTATGTTATCCCTGGCTTCCTGCTGATTTTGCTGGGGGGAATCAACGGGCCATTTCATAGTGCGATCGTCAGCGTGCTGGCGAAGCGCAAACGGGAAGAGGCTGCGCCCATTGTGGAAGCGATTACCACCCTGGTTGTTGGCGTTTTGCTGATTCTCATGGTGGGAATGCTGATCTTTGCAGAGCCATTGATCCATCTAGTGGCTCCAGGGTTATTTGTGACCCCCGAAGCGTTCGCGGCTACTGGAGAACCCCTCGCGGTTTATGAAACCCTGGTGCAAACGCGAGAGATTGCCATTTTGCAATTTCGCATCATGGCGCCGCTGGCGGTGCTGGCAGGCTTGATTGGCATTGGCTTTGGCACGCTCAATGCATCGGATCAGTATTGGTTGCCGTCCATCAGCCCCATCTTTTCTAGCCTATCGGTATTATTGGGGCTTGGCGGCTTGGCACTGTATCTGGGTTCAGACATTACGATTCCAGAAAATGCCTGGCTCGGAGGTGCGGTGCTAGCTGGGTCGGTCGTGGCTGGGGCAGGTGTGCAGTGGTTGGTGCAGTTGCCAGTGCAATGGCGATCGGGGCTGGGGACGTTGAGGCCGCGCTTTAACTTTCGCCAGCGCGAGGTGCGAGAAGTCATCAACATTATGGGGCCAGCCACCTTCTCGTCAGGCATGATGCAGATCAATGTCTGGACGGATTTATTCTTTGCTTCTTTTATTCCCAATGCGGCAGCGGCGGTGTCAGCGATGGGGTATGCCAGCCTGCTGGTTCAGACCCCGCTAGGGATTCTGTCCAATGTCATTTTGGTGCCCTTGCTCCCCGTTTTTTCTCGCCTGGCTGCTCCGGGGGATTGGCCTGATCTGAAACAGCGCATCCGGCAGGGCTTGATGATGACCGCCGTGACGATGCTGCCGATCAGTGCGCTGATGATGGCGTTGGCGGTGCCTATCTCGCGGGTGGTCTATGAGCGCTACGCTTTCACGGAAGAGGATGCTTTTTTCACGGCTTCAGTGCTGGTGGCCTATGCGCTGGGGATGTTTTTCTACCTCAGTCGAGATGTGCTGGTGCGGGTATTTTACGCACTGGAGGATGCTCAAACTCCCTTTCGAATCAGCATTGTCAATATTTTCTTGAATGGCTTGCTGGACTTTTTGCTGGTGAGTCCATTGGGCGCTGTCGGTTTGGTTCTCGCAACGGTAGGCGTCAACCTGATTTCCATGGTCGTGATGCTGTGGGTGCTGCATCGACGGCTGAATGGATTGCCGCTGATGCAATGGGGCCGAATCACGCTGTTAATAACAATCGGAAGTGGTTTGTCCGGGGCGATCGCTCTCTTCACTCTCCGTCTCACAGAGAGCTGGTTGGGAACTGAAGGGTTCCTGATATTGCTGGCACAGTTGGCGATCGCCGGAGCCGCAGGTTTCCTTGTCTTCTTCGTCTATGCGAAACAATTGCGCCTACCGGAACTGGAGGTATTTGTTGACCGGATCATGCAGAAGCTCTCACGGCGGCGATCAGAATAGCGCTTGGGTGTTTGGGAATCCGCCTGCCAAGAGAATTCAGAGTTGGAGCAACTTAGGACTTCCAGTCGTTTTCAGCTTGTTCGAGAACGTAGGCCGAAACCGCTGTGATTTCCTCAGGAGTCAGGCGATCGCGGTAGGCAGACATGAGTCCTTTGCCATTGGCGACGAGTTGGGCGATCGCCTCTATCGAATCGTAGCCCCTGCGCTCTAACGTTCGTTGTTTTAGATTTTTGCCCCGGCGCACAATGTTGCCGCCTTTGACATGGCAACCGACGCAATGCACCTCAAAAATTTCCGCCCCGCTGATGCCTGCGTCGGCGATCGCAGAGCTTCCGGATACTATCCAGCACAAGCCAACCAACAGCAGCGCTACCAAAAATCGCATGACCTTTTCCCATCACGGCTTCTTAAATTCTGCCATGCGAGTTGTCCGCAAAAAGTAATGATGCTTGGGAATGCACTTCACTTGTGCAACATATCTTGTCCTATGCCTTTTGAGGTAGTCCATCTCGAAAGAATTGCCGAAAATGGTTAGCGTCGCTCCTAAGAGTTCGGTAGTCTGGAAGAAGCTGTTACATTCCGATACATTTGATGCCCATCGTCGAAACACGACCAATCCAGCGTTCTCTTTACTTCATCAGCGGATTGGGAGCGGATGAGCGCGTCTTTCAGCGGCTCAAGCTGGAAGGTTATCGCATTGTTCATTTGCGGTGGGAAATGCCGGAGCGCGGAGAAGATTTGGCTAGCTATGCCCAGCGTCTCAGTGCCCAAATTGATACGGAACGGCCTGTTCTGGTGGGGTTATCATTTGGTGGCTTGGTTGCAACAGAGATTGCCAAGCAGCAAGATGTTGAGCGCGTTATTTTGATTTCCAGCGCCAAAACCGATGCCGAAATTCCCGGTTATTTCAAATTTCTGCGGTGGTTCCCCATTCATCACATCTTGCCGTTCAAGTCATTGTTATGGGCGATGTCTTGGCTAGTGTACTGGTTCTTTGGGCTAACGGACGGGGCAGAGCGTGTCTTGCTGGGAGAGGTGCTGCACAATACGGATGCCCATTTCCTTAAGTGGGCACTGCATCGGTTGGTGACTTGGAGACATGATGCGGCTTCGGAGGCGGTCTACCACGTGCATGGTAGTGGCGATCGCATCTTTCCCCTCCGTTATGTTTCAGCGGACTGCACTATCCCAGCGGGCGGGCACTTCATGGTCTGGAATCGAGCGGCGGAAATTTCCCAGGTGATTGATCAGGTGTTGGAACGCGATTGCATTCCAGTCTGAACCTCAACCCTCTGGTAAGGGAATCCACTCCGTTTCTTCGGGAACCCTGGGAAATCGATTATTTTTCCAATCCTGTTTTGCTTGCTCGATCCGCTCTGGGCGGCTGGAAACAAAATTCCACCATTTGATGCGATCGCCCACGGGGTCTCCACCTACGACCATGCATCGTGATGCTTCAGTGGCAGAAATAGTAACCGCCGCATCCGATGCAAGTACCGCAAAGCGATAGGGCTCCAGGGGTGCGCCATTGACCTGTAATCCAGGGGTGATGCTGTAAAGCGCACGCTCACTTACCTCAGCAGGTAAGTCTAGGGATGCTCCTGCCTCTAGCTGCACATCCAGATACAGCATGGGGGAAAACACTTTTACGGGAGAGGCTTTACCGAATGCCTGTCCTGCAATGATCCGAACAGATACTCCGACGTCTTCAATGGCTGGGATCTCGTCCGTTGGGTGATGTTTGAACCAGGGTTCGGTTTCTTCGTGGGCTTCGGGGAGCGCGATCCAGGTTTGGATGCCGTGGAGGGGCGAGGTGACAGGGCGATCGCTTGCTGGGGTGCGCTCAGAATGTACGATGCCCCGCCCCGCTGTCATCCAATTCACCGCGCCGGGGCGAATTTCTTGCACAGACCCCACACTGTCGCGATGCAAAATTGCTCCATCAAACAGATAGGTCACCGTGGCCAAATTGATGTGGGGATGCGGTCGCACATCCAATCCTTTTCCGGGGGGAAAGGTGGCTGGGCCGATGTGGTCGAAGAAGATGAACGGCCCCACCATCGATTGGCTGGCATGGGGGAGCGATCGCCGCACTTGAAATCCACCCAGATCCTGGGTATGCGGCTCAATGAGCTGAAGAATAGGCGACATGGTGGAAAACCTGAGGGAACACAGTCGGTTGTTAGTTGGATCTAGCCATAATAAGGCGGAGCGTTCCCCGGCTTCCACTTGATATTGCAACCAATGCTGGGTTTTTGCTCTGTAGGTAGCGCGTCGCCCGCCAGTACGGCATCGATCGCCGCTCGCAGGTCGTGGCCATCGACAGGCGCATCGTTGCTGGGGCGGCTATCGTCCAGTTGCCCCCGATAGGCCAACTTGCGATCGCCATCGAATAGGAAGAAATCAGGTGTGCAAGCAGCTGTGTAAGTCTTGGCGACGTCCTGGCTAGCGTCGTAGCAAACTGGGAAGTTGAATTCCAGGGTTTCCGCCATCTGTTTCAGCTTCTCTGGGGAATCGTCAGGATATCCCGTGACATCGTTGGCGCTGATAGCGATAATGCCTAGCGATTTGTCGGCATAGTCTTTGCCCAGTTGCGCCAGCTGGTCTTGAATATGCTTCACAAATGGGCAGTGACAGCACATAAAGATAACCAGCAAGGCCGTTTGGTCGGCGAAGGTCGAAAGGGTGATCATGTTGCCAGTCACGGTATCAGGCAGCTTGAAATCGGGTGCTGCCGTACCGAGGGGCAACATGGTGGAAGCGGTGAGTGACATGGTGATCCCTTGTGTCCTAATTCCACATTTACCCTACATCAAACTTGCAGAATACGGTTGACCCTGGCGAGTGAACTTCGGCCTATGATCGAGTATCTGAAGCCTCAGTACAGGACAAAACCCAAAGAACCCCTAATTTTGCGTAGCGCGGGCGGTGCCCGCGCTACGCAAAATTAGGGGTTTTAGCAGGGGTTTAATTTTTTGTCCTGTACTGAGATCTGCAGCAAGCAGGCTAGTTTTCTGCTGTGGGAGCGATCGCCGCGCAGTAGTCATTGACTTCACGAACCAGGGGTTCTTCCTTCTCGGTACTAGCCTGGAACTGGTCGCGAGCTGTTTGGGCGCTGTCAAAATCCTGGCTGTTGAGCGCATCGGATAACTGCTGGGCTGAGACGCTGACTTCTTCATACAGTTGAATGAAGCGGGCTTGATAGCCTTGCAATTGCTCGTCAGAGAACAGGAGGGCTTCCATTTCCGCACGCCCACTGTCAAAGCTAGCCGCAACCTGACGCAGAGCGGCACCATCGGGTTGATCATTGCCGCTCACGATGGTTTGCACCTCGCCTACTGTCTTGTTCGCCACTTCCGTCAGACGGTTGCATTGTGCAGCTCGATTATCACTACAAGCGACGGAGGTGGCGGCGATCGCCGCCACCATACCCCACTTCAAAGCAAGCGAACTAGAAAAGGAAACAGCCATAATTGCAAGGGTTACCTATGGGCGATATCAAGGATCTCAAAAAGCGCAGATGACGCTGATGGTATGCGTCCTGGCACGCGCTCGAACAGGTTTGTGGGATGCATTTGCTTGATGTCTTCAAGGCCGTTACCCAAGAATCAGCAACGATATCAGATGCGGGTAGGTAAGGCCGTAATGCAACATTCCGCTGAGGTCTGATGCATGACATAATCGCTCACCATCTTACGCAAACTTCAAGCTACTAACTGGGTGATATTCAGGTGAAGCCAAACGAGTGATCCGGTCTAAAGTTTATCGCTTCTCATTCAGAGTCGCAGGGCTACACCACCAACTGCACTTCAGAGCCTTGATCGGTTTTATGAACTTCGATGCGGGTTTGGAAGGCTTCCTTGAGGCGAGGCATATGTGTGACTGTGAGGATGCAGGAAAAGTCATCGGCGATCGCCTGGATCGCGGATATGAGGCGATCGCATCCCGCTTCATCTTGCGTCCCAAAGCCCTCATCGACTACGAGCAGTTGCAGCGCCATGCCCGACCGCAACGCCAGCAACCGAGCCAGCGCCAGCCGAATGGCAAAATTAATCCGAAAGGCTTCCCCGCCGGAATAGGTTTCGTAGGGCCGTGTTCCCCGTGCATCGCCGATCAAGATATCCAGGGTATCGATCAGGCGGTTTTGCTTGTTGCTGTTGCGGCGACGGCTGCGCTGGGTAACAAACTGCACATGTAGTTGGTGGTTGCTGAGGCGACCGAGGATGTGGTTGGCTTCGGTTTCCAATTGAGGCAACATATTTTCGATCATTAATGCTTGGATTCCGTTTTTCCCAAATGCCTGGGTTAGCTCCTGGTAAACCCGGAGTTGGCGGCGCTGCACCTGAAGCCTGTGCTGATGTTCGGACTGTTGCGATCGCACCTGTTCCAATTGTTGCCGTTGCTGCTGGACGCGTCCCAGTTGGGCGATTTGCACATCCAATTCCTGGCGGCGCTGCTGTAAACGGGACTCTAGTTCGGCGATCGCCGCTTCTGGTTCGGGACATGCTTCCAGTTCACGGGTAAGGGTATCAATTTGCTGCGTCAAATGCTGCGTCGCCTGTTGGCGCTCTGCCAGCAAACGGTCTAATTCCTCCAACCGCTGCTTCAGAGATGGATAGGTTTGTTGAGCCTGGATCAACTCTTGCTGACGCCATTGCCACTGTTGTGCCTCCCGTAGCACCTGCCGCAACGCTGTGTGATGCTCCAAGTTGTAGGCGATCGCGGCAAGCTGTTGCTCCAATTGGTCGATTTCCTGTTGCAGGGGAGACTGGGCGATCGCTGCCAGGTTTTGCTGAATTTCGGTTTGCTGTGCCTCCAACTGGGGCAGTTTTTCCTGCAAATGGGTGCGCCGCCGTTCCACTTGCTTCAGCTCCGCCTGCCGAATCTCGGCCCAGCGCCAGCGATCGACCTCGCCCCGCGCCAGGGCATGGTTGCGATCGTCATAGTCCAATTGCTGGAGCGTGGTGTCCAGAAGTGCCAGTTCCTCCTGCAATTCGGCGGCAAACTGGTGGTGCGACAGCGCTTGCTCCAACTGTGCCTTCTCCTGCTGCAATTGCTGCAACCGCGTTTGCCCATCGGCGGTGCCCTGGAGCTTTTCTTGCAACTGCCCCCGCCGCTCCAAAATGCCGTTGTAGTGGGCGAGTTCCTGCTCAATTTCGCGATATTCCTGGCGCAGGATATGGATTTCGCGGTCGGAGGTCGAAAGCTGCTCCCGAAGCACCCAGATTTGGGTCTGAATCTCTTCCTGCTCGGAGCGGTAGCGCTTTAGCACCAATTCCCAGTGATCGGCATCTAGGGGGCGATCGCACAAGGGGCAGGGCGGTAAAGAGGAGCCATTGTCGCTGGAGCGATCGGCATAGGCACCCGGTTCTTCCTGGGCGATCGCTCCTGTGAGATTCTGCTGTTGTCCTGCGGCAACTGCCTCACCACTGTCTGCTGACGATGGTTCTGCTGGCAACGTTTCCGCCATCGGCTGATTGGGTGCCAGCATGTGAATTTTGTGGGTCAGCTCAGCAATCTGCGCTTCGTATTCCCGCTGTCGTTCCTGTAGCCGCTCCAGAAAACTGCGGCGCTCCAGCCCTTTGTCTCGCACTTGCTGTTGGTAGGTGCGGCGGCGCTCCAAATAGTCCAGCGTTGTCGTGACATCCATTACCGCCTGCGCCAGCTCTGGTTGCCGTTGCTGTTGCTGCTGAAGCTCCTGGATAGTAGCTTGCACTTCGTCTAGGCGGGCGGCAAGGCGGGTTGCAACCCGATCCACCTCAGCCTGGAGATGCTGACGGCGCTGCAATAGGGGAGCTGCCTCCGCCTGACGTTGATCCATCTGAGTAAGGCGATCGCGCACCTGCTGTAACTTTATCAGCCCAGCCTGAATTTCATCTTGTTTCCGCAGGGTTTGCTCCAGCTCCCCCAATTGCTGATGCAAGGTATCGATCTGAACCTGCACCCGGTTGCATTGGTTACGCCAGCCTTCGGTTTGGGTTGCGAGTTGCGTCTGCAATTGCTGTTGCTGAGCTTGGGCGGCTTGATGGGCATGGAACTTAGCGCTCAGCACCTCCTCTTCTGCTTGAAGGCTATGGTAATGGTTGCAGCCATCGGCGATCGCCTCAGCTTGATGCAAAATCCCTTCGAGCGATTGCTGCTGGGTCTGCAACTGGCTCTGTTCCTGATGCAGGCGATCGCATTCTTGCTGGAGATGCTGCTGCTGTTGGCATAACAAGGTCCGTTGCTGTTCCCAGGTTTGCCGTTGCTGGCGCGTCTCCTGCAATTGGTGCAATGCTGCCCTATCCTCTTCCTGAGCCTGCTGTAACGCGGTTTGCTTCTGGGTCAGCAATTCCTCCTCCACAACCAGTTGGGGGTCTGCCTGCAGTTGGGCGGTTTCACTGGTGATCGTCCGCTCCAGTACCTCCAGCTCGGCCTTGAGTTGGCGCGATCGCTCCTTTGCTTGCTCGGCCAGCTGATCATATTGCCCCAGTTGTAGCAAGTCGGCCAGAACCTGCTTGCGTTCTCCCGGACGTTTCAGCATAAACTCGTCCGCTCGCCCCTGCCGGAGGTAGGCGGAATTCACAAAGGTGTCGTAGTCCAGCCGTAGGGACTGCACAATCAACTGTTGGGTCGCTCGCATTCCCCGCGCTGTGAGGCTACGGAATCCCTCTGGTGTTTCGATCTGGAACTCCAGATGGCTCGTTTGGCTGCGTACACGGGAACGAATTACCCGATAGGTTTGGCGCTGGCAGCGAAAGGTGAAATCGACCCGTGCCTCGGCTTCCCCTTGGTGGATCACATCATCATCTGTATTGGCGCGGCTTTGCCCCCAGATCACCCAGGCGATCGCCTCCAGCAATGATGACTTGCCAGCCCCATTGGCACCACAAATGCAAGCCACATGAAGCCCCTGGAAGTCCAAGGCAGCATCCCGATAGCTGAGAAAGTTTCTGAGGGTCAAGTACAGTGGAACCATGAACACCCCAAAATGGCGGCGATCCAAGCATAGCAGTACAAGAGAACTTTAATACGCTTGACCTATAAAACTTGGGGCTTGCAATACCAGATGTCGAGGCACGCTCTGTAATCTTATGCTTTGTGAGTAGGACAGATCATGTCTAAAAGCCCTGCGCCGCATGATTTGCAGAAATGACTGTTTTTCCCTAAGCGTATAGCGCTAGCCCAACAATGTGGCTGGAACTACTATTTGGCAATATAATGATGTGAAGCGAAATGTACCCTTTATCCCTTTCCCAAATCTATGGCTGCTACTACAAACCGTAAGGCCGATGCAAGCAGTGACCCGAATGCTGCAAAGGGCGATCGTGGGATCATGAAACTCTCACCGGTCGCGCTGTCGTTGATGGCCGATTTCTTCAAGGTTCTGTCGGAAGCAAGCCGCTTGCAAATTCTTTGCGCGATGAAGAATGGCCCTCAAAATGTAACGCAGATTATCGAAGCCACAGGGCTAGGGCAGGCTAACGTTTCTAAGCATTTGAAGATTTTAACCCAAGCCGGAATTGCATCTCGGCAACAGCAGGGGCCGAATGTTTACTACCAAATTGCCAACCCGTTTGTGTTTGAGCTGTGTGACCTTGTTTGTGATTCCCTTTCTGTGCAGTTTCAACAGCAAACGGAACAGCTAGAAGCCCTGAAAGGTATGAGCCGCTTATCTTAAGGGCGTCGCGTAAAAGTTAAATCCCTAAGATCCGAGTGAGAGGATAGATTGGGTCTATCCTCTCATTTCTTTCGGCATTGTTTGAAATTGGTAGCTTAGCGAATCGATGCTTTTGGCTGTTCATTAGCTAGGTCAGATGTTGCTGAAAGATCCGGCTCATAGGTCTGACGTGATTTCCACCAGTCGGCTAGGCGATCGCGCTGGTTGATCAGATAAATGCTCACTAGGGTTAGCATGACGCCGAAGGATTGCAGCGAGGTCAGCACCTCTCCCAGAAATAGATTGCCGAAAATGAGGGCGAAGACTGGCGTCAGGAAGGTGAGAGAACTCAGGCTGGTAAGATTACCCGTAGCTGCGAAGTAGAAGAACAGGCCATAGGCGATCGCACTGCCGAAGACCGTTGAGTAAGCCATCGCCGTCCAATCACTTAGTCCCAGGTTTTGCCAGGGTTCTACCTCCAGCATCGCGGAACCGATCAGGAGGGGGAGTCCACCCAGAATCATGTGCCAGCCGGTCGCAGCGATCGGATCGGCATGGCGACTAACGTAGCGCACCAAGACCGTACCTACAGCCATCGACAGCGCCGCCATCAACATCAGCCACTGGCCGTTCTGAAACAATTGCTCCACCAGATCCAACCCAATGGTCGGCGTGATGCCGCCATGCAGTGCCGCCTGAATCACCCCTTCCGGCAAACCCAGTAGGCTAATGCCTACGACGCCGAACAGTAAGCCAAACCATCCCCAAATTCGCACCTGCTCCCCGAAGAGGAACCGGGCCATCAAGGCAACTGCTAGCGGCTGTGAGTCAATCATCACAGAACCCAGCCCCGCCCCTGTACGCACTAACCCTTCTGCCAGGAATCCCTGGAACAGGGTGCCATCCACTAGGGCGAACAGAGTAATCCATCCCCAGGCTCGCCAACCCGAAGGCTGCGGACGCCCCATCCATGCGGCGACCAACAAAATGAGGACACCGGCAGGGGCAAGTCGCACGGTCGCCAAAAAAAGCGGCGTCGTTTCGTGGATCACCCCCTTCATCGCGACCATTGCCGTCCCCCACAGAAAGAAGGGGGCAATCAGCAGCAATGGAAAGAGAGGTAGACGCGAGGTCGAGGGCTTAAAAAACATGGAGATAAATGTATGGATTTAATTAATCTTACAGATTATGTAGTTTCTTAACCACAGCGGTTGTATGCAGACACACCGCTCCGACGATGAGATCAGGGACTAATTGATGGAACCTGGGAGTGGTAACACTTTTCGCTTGCATCAGCTATCCTTACGGTTTGAAACGCTTTGTATAAGCTAGCTTTTCGGATCGTAACTGGGTGCTTGGGGCTAAACCTTGCTGCTAGCCGTTGATCTGCCGATTGATTGGTGTGCTGTCCCACGCATCAGGGGTGCAGCCAAACACTGGGAATGCGTCTTGTGTCTTGCGATTTCTTCGGGTGGATCCGGGATAGATTGCGGCAAACTAGAGATTATCCCAAAATTCTGACAAATCTAACCTACGTACTGAATCAAACATGGTCTGGTTTCTGAAACGACCGTTTCGCAAACAAATCGCACGAATTGAAGTGACGGGGGCGATCGCCAGTGCAACGCGCAAGCGCCTCCTCGAAGCCTTCAAAACTGTGGAGGAGCGTAAATTCCCTGCCTTGTTGCTCCGCATCGATAGCCCTGGAGGCACGGTGGGCGACTCGCAGGAAATCTATGATGCGCTCAAGCGGCTCCAGGAAAAAGTCAAAATCGTGGCGAGTTTTGGCAATATCTCCGCATCGGGTGGTGTTTACATCGGCATGGGGGCGCAGCATATCGTCGCCAACCCGGGTACTATCACAGGCAGCATCGGTGTCATCCTGCGGGGCAACAACTTGGAACGCTTGCTCGACAAGGTTGGCGTATCGTTCCAGGTGGTCAAGTCGGGGCCTTACAAAGACATTCTCGCCTTCGATCGCAAGCTTACCGAAGCCGAGCAAGGCATTCTGCAGTCACTGATTGACACAAGCTATAACCAGTTTGTCCAGACGGTTGCCGATGCGCGCAATCTAGCCGTGGAAACGGTGCGAGGCTTTGCTGACGGGCGCATCTTCACGGGGCAGCAAGCCTTGGAGTTGGGCGTTGTCGATCGCCTCGGAACTGAGGAGGATGCACGACGCTGGGCTGCGGAATTGGTTGGGTTAGATCCAGAAAAAACCCCTTTCTACACTATTGAGGAAAAGAAAAAGCTCGTGAGTCGAATTCTGCCCATCGGCGGAGGGGGGGCGCTGACGCTGCCTTACCCTGCCTCTGTTCAGTTTGCTAACGCCGCGCAGTGGATAGAGTTTGAGTTGGCGACGAATGGGTTGCCGCTGTGGATGTATCGTCCATAGATAGAAGCACAGAAGCTAGGAGTGCAGGTCGAATCACCCCAAGCTTGCTCTTTCCAATCCAAGTTTGTTGAATTGATGCTTTTAAGGATGGCCTGCCATTAGAAAGTGGTAAACGTTGGGGCGAGGGAAGGGATGTTATCCAAAAGCAATGTCTATTCCCGTACTGTGCCATGCTGCTATCGTTTCCAAGGGATAGCTGCAAGTCAATGATGGGCTTGCGCAAACTTTGGTTATCAGCAAAGTGTCATCAGCAAGGCGTAGTTATTAGTAGCGTATTGCTATGAACAACGCAGGTCTGTGTGTAAAGCACCGTTGGTTATGATGACGATTGGCGGCGCTACGTTATTGGGATAGATGATCTGAGGCTGTGTGACTTGGGTAATCAAGCGCAGCGATGTTCGCAAAAGAGTAGAGGCGATTGCCCCTACCGAAGCAAAGATGAACGCCACTCACTTTAGGTGTTTAGCATCGTTACCGGGACAGAGGAAAATCTGTTCGGTTTGGGAAAAATACTTTAAAGACCATTTAATTCAAAGCACATTAGGAAAACGATATAGCGAGGACGCACGGGTGAGAAACGGGAATCATATTAGAAGAAATTGGGAGGAGAGTGACGTGGGTTGGCGAGTACGGGCAATTCGAGGTGCAACGACAGCAACAGAAAACTCCGTTGAGGCCATGCGCGATGCAGTGATGGAACTGCTAGATGAGGTCGAACGGCGTAACCCCATTGACTTCGCCGAAATCGTGAGTGTGACCTTCTCGGTAACACGAGACTTAGATGCTACGTTCCCAGCGGCGATCGCCCGTCAGCGTCCGCAATGGCAACAGGTGCCCCTGCTCGATGTCCAACAGATGCATGTTGTAGGTAGCCTGGAACGTTGCATTCGTCTACTGATTCACATCAATTCCCCGACCTACGTAGAAATGCATCATGCCTACTTACGGGGTGCTGCGGTTTTGCGTCCTGATTTGAGCATGGCCTCCGCCACCTCCCAGCATTGAGTCAAGCGGAATTGCGTCAAGGAAAGTGCAACTCAATCGCTGACGCTGAGCAATTCTAAGGGACTCCAATCGGCTCAGAAGATAGAAAGCTGGGTTGGTTCGTTTGTTCCGTCTTCCGATAGGTGTTCGATTAGCGGTTCGATATCGCCCCGACGATACATCTGAGTTTTGCTTCTGCCCCGTCCAACCTCACGGTAGGCAACGCCAGCTTCTGCCAGGTGCGATCGCCCCTTCGCTGGAGATGTCCCGAGTAGCTGTGCGGCTTCTTTGAGGGGCATCCACTGGCGAGCAAACCGTTTAAGTAGGGCTGCATCGGGTTCGTCTAAAAGCTCGGTGAGTAAGTGATTGGCGAGCAGCCAACAGGCCAAGGCATCGGCTTCGGCTCGGTGCGATCGCCCCACCGGGAAGCGAAAGTGTTGCACCAGAGCGGGTAAGCTACGCGATGGCAAATCTGCCAGCAACAATCGGGAGAGCTGTACGGTACAGAGCTGTTCCATTGGGTCGCGAGCAAACTCCCAGTCTATCCGATGAAACTCGGCCACCAGAAACCCATAGTCAAAGCTGAGATTGTGAGCCGTGATGATGCCGCTATTCAACGGTCGCCAAAACTCAGGCAATACCTCACGGGCAGGAGCCGCTTGCCGAACCATGGCACTGGTAATGCCCGTCACCTGCACAATCTTCTCGGGAATCGGGCATTCCGGATTAACCAAACAGCTTTGCTGGTGGGTAATCCCATCCGCCAATGTTCCCTGCACGATCGCAATTTCAGTAATACGACTCGTATTGGGATACGACCCTGTGGTTTCCAGATCCACCACGGTCAGAGGCTGTTGGCTCAGCTGCCGATAATGAGCCAGCAAGTCGGGCGATCGCATTGCACTAGGGGAAAGCTGAGGTGCCACAAAACTACCCTGCCAGGTAACGTTCAATAATACCAATTCTACGAAAACCAAAACCAGATTATTTTTTGAAAGCCGCGCAGTGCGCGGCTTTCAAAAAATAATCTGTAGTGGGTTCTTAGCGAATTGGTATAAATCGGGCTTCGAAACATACCAATAGAACCAAAGCAAAAGACTCATCGCTCACAAAGACTCCCTCTCTGTGCCCTTTGTGCCTCTGTGGTTGCATTTCAAAAATTCGGTTCCCCACAATCCTAAATAAATCAGGGAGTCAGCATGCCAACTCCCTGATCAAGCTATGAGGCTATTTGACCGTTAGCACTCCCTAACGGCGACGTGAGCCAAAGTGCTGGGGCGCTTCCGAGGAAGACCCACGGCGGTTGGGTCTTGGCTTACCCGAACGGTTACCTCGGGGTCTGGGCTTCTCATGCTTCGGCTCGTCAACCCAAACCTTATCAGAGCGCATCCAAGCTGGGCGTGTCTGGTCATAGGCCATTTGCAGTGCCGCCGCTGCGATCGCCCGCATGTCGTATTCTTCACCCAACTCGGTCGCAATGGGCAAGAAGGAGGCTAGGCGATCGCCCGCCAGAGCTTCTTTCAACTGCGACTGCAAGCTTTCCAGGTGCCGCGCTTCGATCTGAGCGCGGGTAGGCACTTGGCCAATTTCCAGCTTTTGGCGGATGTGGTTCTCGATTTCCCGCAGCTTGCGCTTGTCGAGGGGATGGATCAGGGCGATCGCTCGACCCTGTTTCCCGGCACGCCCTGTCCGTCCGATCCGGTGGACATAACTCTCGACCGTATCCGGCAGGTCATAGTTCACCACATGGCTGAGGTCTTCCACGTGCAGACCCCGAGCGGCAATATCCGTCGCCACCACCCAACGCACCTGGCGCTGCCGGAAACGCAGCAATAGCCGTTCGCGCTGAGCCTGGCTCAAGTCGCCGTGGTACTCATCTACGCTGTAGCCTGCAGCCTGGAGCTGACGGGTCAGATCCGCGGCTGTGCGTCGCGTGCGCACAAAAATCAGCGCTGATTCGGGATCTTCCAGTTCGAGGATGGGCTGTAAGGCGCGAGCCTTTGTCCAACCCCGGGGCACCGTGTAGGCTAACTGGTCGATACGTGTTGGAGCGGCTTTGGGTTGCTCGATCTGCACCGTTACAGGGGAGTGCAAGAACTTGGCCGCCAGTTCTCGAATGGTAGGCTCCATGGTGGCGGAGAAGAAGGCGGTTTGGCGCTCAGCCGGAGCTTGACTCAAGATGCGCTCTACATCTTGAATGAAGCCCATATTTAGCATTTCATCCGCTTCATCCAGCACCAGCCAATTGAGGTTGTCGAGTTTCAGGTCACCCCGGCTCAGCAGGTCGAGCACCCGTCCAGGGGTACCCACAACCACTTGCGCGCCCCGCCGTAGCTTCTTGATTTGGCCGTCGATGGCTTGTCCGCCATATACGGCCTGAACCCAAAAGCGGCGATCGCTACTCAAGTTGCGAATCGACTGATAGACTTGCATCGCCAGCTCACGGGTCGGTGTCAGAACCAATGCCTGCACCGCCGAGTTGTTCAGATTCACCTGCTCCAAAATGGGGAGTGAGAAGGCCGCAGTTTTGCCTGTGCCTGTTTGTGCTAAGCCGACCACATCCCGTCCAGACAGCAAATGGGGAATGGCCTTTGCCTGGATGGGCGTTGGGGTATCAAACCCCAGCTTTTCAAGATGTCGAACACGCCCTTCAGATAGGCCAAGGCTAGTAAACGAAAGAGTCATTCTGTCTCCTTAACGGGTTGCAGCCGAGACACGGTTGAGCGCGCCTCGTAATTGTGTCGTCGTATCGGCAACCCGCCCGTGCAAATCATAGAGATCCGCCTCCTCAATGAGGACGGGTACCATAGCTCCCAAGCGAGTATCGCCTTGGACATAGACCAGACCATCGACATCTGGGGAAAAGCGAGCCGAGCGCCCGATCTTGATCCCCGTACTTGGGTTTTCTTGCTCAACCAAGACATCCACTACCTTGCCCACTTCCGCTTGATTGCGCCGGAAGGAAATCGGTTGTTGCGCCGCCATGAGGGCATCGCGTCGCTGATCCATCACTGCCTGTGGCAGTGGGTTGGGCAAGGAAAACGCAGGCGTCTCCTCTTCAGGGGAGAAGGTGAATACACCCACATGGTCGAATTCGTGGCGTTCCACAAATTGAACCAAATGATCGAACTGCGCGTCGGTTTCACCGGGAAAACCCACGATAAAGGTCGTGCGCAGTACCGCGTCGGGTATCGCCTCGCGGATGCGATCGAGGATGCGATCGTTCACCTCCGCTTGCCAGGGGCGATTCATTGCCCGCAACACACCCGGGTGGGAATGTTGCAGGGGCAAATCGATGTAGGGCAGCATATTAGGAGTTTCGCGAATAGCCGCGATCACCTCCGGTGTCAGCCCGGTGGGGTAGGCATAGTGCATCCGAATCCAGGGCACCTCTACCTCTCCCAATGCCCGCAACAGTTGGGCGAGTTGGGGCTTGCCATACAAATCCAGTCCATAGTTGGTGGTGATCTGGGAAATCAGAATGATCTCCTGCACCCCTTCCGCTGCCAGTTGATGCGCTTCGGCAACGATGGATTCAATGGAGCGCGATCGCTGGTTACCGCGCAGATGGGGAATGATGCAAAATGCACAGCGATAGTCGCATCCTTCTGCCACTCGCAGGTAGGCAACACCTTCGGTGGTGGTGCGATAGCGGGGCATCTGCTCATCGGCGATGAAGGTAGGAGTTGCAGAAATTTCCTTGACGCGCTCCCCCGTCTCGACGCGCTCGATGACCTCAGCAATCTTCTGATAATCTCCGGTGCCAACGACAGCAACAGCTTCTGGGATCTCATCCAACAACTGCTGCTGGAAATGCTGCGCCATGCAGCCGGTAATTACAATTTTCTTGTCGGCCTCTGCCAACTCCACCAACGTCCGTACCGACTCCTCCCGAGCGGCTTGGATGAAGCTACAGGTGTTGACGACTACGTAATCGGCTAGCTCCTCGCTGGACTCAACGGAATAACCTGCCTGCACCAGCAAGCCCAGCATATGCTCTGTGTCGATACGATTTTTCTCGCAGCCCAAATGGGACATCGCGATCGTTGGTTTGTCTGCCATGAAAATGTCTTGAAACTTTGGTTAACGTTCGGAGCTTTGGATCCGGATGCGCACCGCTTACACAGATGTGGTGAATGGGATGGCAAAGTGGTGGAGGCGGTTAGCAGCCCAGCAAACGCGATGATGGTTTGCGCTGATTTGGTGTCCGGCTGCTTACCTGTTGAAGCACCACTGCATTAAGTGATTAAAGATTTCGGGTTAAAACGTTTTGGTCATTCGCCTCATGCACCTATTGCTTGCTCGGAGTAACATCCACAGTCTCGTAGCAGAGTGATTCACAGAAAGCCTGCCCTCAAGGCAAAACCTATCTGTAGCACTCTTCGATATCTCAACGAACTGTACAGGCTCAGAGCTTAGCTGGTATACACGAGAGTTGCGATCGCCCCTTTCACCCGCAAGATTCAATCATATCGCGAATCTGTAAAAGATTATTACATAACTATACAAAATTGGCTGGTTTTTGTATGACTGCCAGCAAGGGTTGAGGATTGAGCCAGGACGAACCGACAGCCCAACCGTTGAGTCGGGAGGAGATTTTGCTTGGTTTAAGGGCGAATGTCTAAGGACAAATTTATGCTGGCGAGTCTGTCAATGCGCAATGTTCTAACACAAATTCATCTCTAGATTCAGCAAGACCGGAAAGAATTGGGCGTCAGGTTCCTGCTAAAGTGATAGGGATAAATGCAGCCTATTGCATCCATTGCAGAGGGGGTTGCCCAGTTTGAGTATGCACCGAGGCTAACCTGATAGACCTGTGGATCTGAAGCAGATATTTAATGTAGACCGTCCAATTATCGGGGTCGTCCACCTATTGCCCCTCCCAACTTCGCCTCGTTGGGCAGGGAATTTGAAAACCGTGATCGACCGTGCCGAGCAAGAAGCCCTTGCTTTGGCTTCCGGTGGCGTTCATGGATTGATTGTTGAAAATTTCTTTGATGCTCCCTTTCCAAAGGACGATGTTGATCCCGCTGTCGTCAGTGCGATGACCTTGACGATCCAACGGTTGATGAACTTGGTCACGATTCCCATTGGCATCAACGTGCTGCGGAATGATGCGCGGAGTGCGATGGCGATCGCCTCCTGCGTCAATGCCAAATTCATTCGGGTCAATGTTTTGACGGGCGTGATGGCGACCGATCAGGGGTTGATCGAAGGGCAAGCCCATCAGCTCATGCGCTATCGCCGAGAATTAGGCAGCGATGTAAAAATTCTTGCGGATGTTTTGGTCAAACATGCCCGCCCCCTGGGCTCGCCGAATTTGACAACTGCTGTGCAGGAAACCATTCAACGGGGCTTGGCCGACGGTGTGATTCTTTCTGGCTGGGCCACCGGTAGTCCCCCGAGCTTGGAAGATCTAGAACTCGCTAGTGCCGCCGCCCAAGGCACCCCTGTATTTATTGGCAGTGGTGCAAATTGGGAAAATATCCCACAGCTTATCCAAGCGGCTGACGGCGTGATTGTCTCCAGTTCGCTGAAACGACGGGGCAAAATCGAGCAACCCATTGATCCAAACCGTGTCGGCCAGTTTGTGGAAGCGATGGAGCAAGGTATTGCCAATGCTGGCAAGGAAGTGAGCGAAATTCCCTCTCTCCCGGTGTCAGAACCGATTTAGCAAGAAAACAAATGAATCCTCAACACAGAATTAAGGCGCAGCGGTAGCGTCCGTCATGGCTGTGGTTTCTTTGCCTCGGGTGACCGCTAACCTTCCGACTTCTTGATCGATAAAGAAAACTCCTTGTCCGTCCAACCCAATGAGCTTGATCTTGTCGAGGATACTCTTGAAGAGAAATTCTTCTTGATGCTGCTCGGAAATGTACCACTGTAGGAATTGCAGCGTGGAATAATCTGGCTCGGTGGTGGCTAAATGCACCAGGTCATTGATCTTTTGGGTGACGAGTTGTTCATGCTCGTAAATTTGCTCAAATAGCTCAGTGAGGGAGCCAAATTCCGTGGGTGGCGCGGTCATACCTCCCACGATCGCAAAGGCTCCGGTCTCCTGCAAGTAACCAAAAAGACGCTGCATGTGGGTCATTTCTTCGCTGGCATGTTGATAGAGAAACGCCGCGCAACCATCTAGTGCTTTGTAGGCGCACCAGGAACTCATCTGGAGATAAAGATGGGACGAATACATCTCCAAATTGATTTGGTGGTTGAGTTGATCGATCATCGCCTTAGACAACATACGTTATGTCTCCCTGGTAACAAAGGCTTAGGACAAGGCTGCGGATTACTGTGTCTGCATTATGGCGGGGGAGTTATGAATCCGATGGATTCTTCACACTCTTTTCCTATCAGCTACAGTGGTTCTGCTGATTGAAGGAAGGATTTAAATCTGAAAACCCGGTGCAGGGAGCAGATGGGGATTACTTCTGGGTAAAGGCCCAGACGCCATCCCAGTTCCTGGGAACCCCGCGCTCGTAAAGGATGGCAACCCGCTGCAAGTAGAGGATGGCGGTTTTGTCGTTGGGGTTGATGGTCAGTACCTGCTCTAACCATTCGCGGGCTTCGAGGGGCTTGCCGTCGCGGTAGGCTTCTAGCGCTTTCTCAAACATGGGTAAAGTTTCTTGCTTGAGACGGCGATCGCCCTCGGATTCAATATCAAATACTTCGTAAACCGCGATCACCTCGGTGCGGCCTTTGACGATGGCGCGATCGAGGAAGCGCGTGTGATAGCGATCGGGGTGTTCCAATTTGTTCAGCACATCTTCCGAAATCACCAGCGGTACACCATAGTACTTGCTTAGTCCTTCCAGACGCGCTGTGAGGTTCACAATATCGGAGAGGGCGTCGGCTTGTAGGCGATTTTCTTCGCCAACAATGCCTACCATGACATTGCCAATATGAATCCCAAAGCCGACGTTGATGGGAGCTTCGCCTTGCTGCACGCGGGTTTCGTTGAAGCGTTGGAGGCATTTCAACTGGGCAATGCAAGCGCTGACCGCCGCATCGGCCCCATCGGGGAAAACGGACATCATGCCATCCCCCAAAAATTTCACGACGATGCCGTTATGGTCGCGCACAGGGGGCGAAATGCTTTTCAGGTAGCTATTGATAAAGTCGAAGGTTTCTTGGGGGGTTAGCTTTTCACTCAGGCTGGTAAACGAGCGAATATCAGAAAATGTGATGGCCATTTCCCGATTGATATGGTCGCCCAGGGAGACTTGGGTAACGTTAGGTTTATCGAGAAATGTCAGATATTCCGGTGGGAAGAAGCGCGAAAAGGCATTGCGCTGCACTTCTAGCCGCTTGAAGGATTTGTGGAGTTGGGCGATGGTTTGGTTAAACGAATCAGCCAATTGTCCCACTTCATCGGAGCGATGCAAATCTACAGTGCCTTGCCAGTTGCCCGCAGCGATCGTTTTGATGGCGTCGTTAAGGCGGAGGATGGGATATGTGACCCAGCGTGTGAGGGCAATCCCGAGTGCTACGGCGATCGCCAGGGCGATTAGGCACAACGCAATTGTGGTGCGCGTATTGGCCTGGATTTCGGCGGTAAAGTCGGATTCGGGAACAACGACGACAATCAGCCAATCCAATCCGAAGCCATCACTGAAGGGCAGCACTTCGAGAAATTTGCGATCGCCCCCCAGATTAAACGTCAGTTGATGCGCCTCACGGATGTGGTCGAAGGAACCAAACTGCTCAGTCAAGTAGCTGGCCGAGGTCTGAATCAGCTCATTGCCGCTATCAACGGCTTGCCGAAATTGTGGATCCTCTGGATCCGTGTTGATCATGAGTTCCTCATCCGTTGAGCTAGAGATGAGGTTGCCACGCCGATCAACCACAAATGCTTGGCCAGATTCACCAATATCTAGTTCGCTGAGGAATTCCCGAAATTCTTCAGGGAGCACCACATCCGTTGCACAGACGCCCAATAAATTGCGCCCAGCACTGTCATACACGGGCAAGCTCGCCGTGACGTTGGGTAACCCAGTCGAGAATGCCAAGTAGACATCCGTCCAAACCGGGCGTTCATGGGCAACGGCTGCTTTGAACCAAGGGCGAGTGCGGGCATCATAGACGCGATCGAGTTGGCTCAGGCGATGCATCCGGCTACCACGGACATCCAGGCTATAGTTCTCCCGAAAGAAGTCGTTGGAGGCATTACCGTAGGATAGTTGGAGTTGTCCCGTATCAGGACGGCGCAGCACGCCAAAGAATTCACCATTTTGTGCGCTGCCACAGTAGGCAAAGGCGATCGTCGGATGGATCCGCATTTGCTGAAACAGCATGTTTTCGCCCCGCTGTGCCCCCACGATATCCAGATCACCATAGGTGAAGGCTGTGGCATTGAGGCGGTTGATGGAATGGGGGGCACTGAAATAGCCCTGAAGCTCACGCTGGATGCGGGCAGTTAATTCGCTGCGTACCTGAGACGCCAGATCTTGTACAGCCTGTTGCCCATTCCGGAACGATAGGTAGCCTACCAGCCCAACAACGCCGATGAGTTGCAACAACATCGGCACGGTGAAAACAATGCGCAACGGCAGGTTACGGGAAAGCCGTTGCAGAAGAGGTAGAGATGATGGGGCAGGGGGGCGATCGCTCATAACGCCAGAAGAGGGCATGGAGAGGCAGCAGTAGAGTACCCGCACCACTTGTGGAAGTTCATTCTATATTGACACTTTGTTGGGGGAAATTATGGTAATCCACAAAAAATCTATGGAATGGAGTGAACCATCGCAGCACGGATGATGGGGGAGAGCGAAAGAAATGCAGGAAATAAACGCTGGGAACCGAGGTGGAGAAATGATGGCGCGCGAGGAGTGCGTTCTCTATGTCTATTTACCCGACGCTTAACCCTCTATCCGCCAAAAAAATCTCCCTGTGCTTGCTTTGCCTCGGAGGTTGATCCCTTAGAGGGCGATCGCCTGCCCGTCGGCTCTAGGTTCCGACGCTGCGACGAGGGTGTCACCATGACGCAGGATCAATTGCCCCTTGCCAAAAAACTCACCCCCCGACTTCACCTGGATCCCATGACCCCGATCGGCCAAGCCATTGCCGATAAATCGGGGAACCGTCTGCTCTAGAAATACGGTATTGCCTTCGATGAAGCGCCAGCGGGGTGCATCGAGCGCGGCCTGGGGATTTAGGCCATAGTCCATCATATTCACCACCATTTGCACATGTCCTTGGGGTTGCATGGGGGCACCCATAACACCGAATGGGCCTAGGGGTTGCCCTTCGCGGGTGAGGAATCCAGGGATGATAGTGTGGAAGGGGCGTTTCGCTGGGGCGTACTGGTTGGGATGCCCAGGCGATAGCACAAAGCCCGCCCCACGATTGTGAAGGGCAATGCCCGTATCAGGAATCAGCACGCCGCTGCCAAAGCCCTCATAGTTGGATTGGATCAAGGACACCATCAACTCGCCATCGGCGGCGACCAGATAGACGGTGCCCCCTTTGGGCAAGCCCGGTTGAGCCAGGGGCAGTGCAGTATCGGTAATGAGCGCACGGCGATCGCCCGCATAGCCTTTATCCAGCAGTTGCTCGACTGACACCTCCATGAACCGAGGATCCGCGACGTTGCGATAGGCATCGGCAAAGGCCAGCTTCATGGCCTCGATCTGTAAATGAAAACTCTCGATAGAGTCGCGGGGATAGGTGGTCAGATCAAACCCTTCGAGGATATTTAGCGCCATCAATGCAGCAATTCCCTGGCCGTTTGGTGGCAGCTCCCACACCGTCAGCCCCCGATAGTCAGTGCTGATGGGCGTTACCCACTCGGCCTGATGCGTGGCATAGTCTTCCTGTGTCAAATAGCCCCCCGTGTCGGCAGCAAATTGCGCGATCCGCTCTGCCAGCTGCCCCGTGTAGAAGCTCTCGCCTCCAGTTACCTGCAACTCTCTTAAGGTCGCCGCATGGGCAGGGCTACGCCAGATGTCTCCAGCCTTAGGCGCGCGATCGCCCGCGAAGAAAACAGACTTGAACGGCTCAAATACCTTCCCTTGCAGCGGTAAGAAGGCTGATTCTGCTCGCTTCCATGCCCGCGCCGTTTCGGGAGACACGGGATAACCGGCCTCCGCAAACCGGATGGCTGGCTCAAATAAGCGCTCGAAGGGGAGCTTGCCCCAGCGATCGGAGAGCGATCGCCATCCGGAAATAGCACCCGACACGGTAACGGGCAACCACCCATACTCTGGCACCCGCTCCATCCCTTCAAATGCTTTTAGAGGCAGAGCCTGGGGACTTTTGCCAGACGCGTTGAGCCCATGCAACGCCCCATCACACACCAGCGCAAACGCATCGGAGCCAATGCCATTGGAGGTGGGTTCGACAACCGTGAGGGCGATCGCCATCGCCACCGCTGCATCCACCGCATTTCCCCCAGACAGCAATATTTCCATGCCCGCTGTTGCAGCGAGGGGCTGGCTGGTTGCCACCGCGCCGCGTGTTCCCATCACCACCCGCCGCCCTGAACCATAGGGATAGGTCGTCAAATTACTCGTCAATGGCGTAAATCCGTTTTCATCCATCCCCCAATCTTCGATTACTCTTCCAAATAAAATAGTCTCCAAGGAAGTAAAAGACGCCCAACGTTGCTCATCAATCGCCACATCATACACGATCTACTTTCGTTGATCAGTGTGCATGGGCTTTGCTAGAGTGCAATCGCTTGCTTCGAAGAATTTATGTGTATAGTGCGGTCCAAAAAATCTATCGTTGGGGTTAGGAGAAGTTGCATTGAGCAAAGTGTCTTACCAGATTAGTGATCGCGCTGTAAGACGGTCTAACCGCACTCTGTGCTTGAAACCAAGGAGCCAAGCCACATGCTCGTGGATGCACTAAACTGAACATCGAGATGTATATCCTCAGAGTTTGCTCCTCCTCCCCCTATTATCCTGAACATTGATGAATCACATATGGCGTTAGATATGGCATTCATCGCTCCCAAAAAGCCTGTAAACCTAATTCTGAGCAGTGGAAGATGACCTCTCGGGGATAAATCGTTAAAAGATAATTTATTGTAGGTTATCCATTGTCGTTCACCCTTCCCAAGCCATTCGGCTCTTTCTCTCCACCCAACTCTGTCACCCAATTTCTCAAAACTTTTTCTCTGATTCTCTATCTCCTTATTACTGTTAAACTCTTGGTCAATATCAAACCGTTTTCCTCCAGACTCTAGGAAAATTGCCTCTTGTATGCTAAAGCCAAATCTATTGTTGCTATATTTTGTCCATAGGTTATCAATCGCTTTGATTTCCGCATAAAAGGAATCCCGAGATAGAATCAATGTACTAAGAAGCTGAAAACTTTTCTGATCCAACCAGCTTTCTCTTTGTCCATCTATAATCTCTCTTACTAGAGTAGTCGTCTCCTGATTAGCGGCTCTCCAGTTTTTCGTCCTGAGCAAATCCTGAAGTTTTTGGTAGTCTACCTTATCTTTTAGAATGAGATCGTTTGTCGAATCATGATTTAGGGTATTTGTCTTTGTCGGTGCCCACCCCGACGTCCCCAGTCATAACTCAAACTTCTCAATCTTTACAGGGTTGTATCCTCCTTGAAACACAAACCCAATCTTTTCCGCCAACTTCCCCTGATTTATTACGTTACCAAACTGCCGCTGCATTTCTTGAACTGTAGCATTCAGCGCTTCTTGCACTTCTGGTTCTAATTCCGCAGCGCGCTGAATTTCTTCAACGATTTCAGCTTCAATGACATTAGGAGCATTGATTCCAGACTCTAGCCGCTTCACTGTGTTCGGTGATTTTTTCCGCAGGACTTCTAGCAGGTTTCTGGCAGAAGCGATCGCACCTTCTCCAAGTATCTCGCCCACCTTCTCCGTTGCTTTAGTCGTAACCAACGTCAGGGCAATCATGGCAACAGTAATGGGATCCATAGACCTTTCTCAGTAGAGTTTCAACGGTTTGAATTCGTCAATTATGGCAATAATGTTCTAATTTGATCATCTTGATAGCTTGCACCTTGACGAAACCTTTAGGTAATCAAGGAGCTATAAGAAGACAGCAGATTTGCAGAATAACTATATGAACTTAGGGTGTTATCCAGTAGATCTGATGGTTAGCTCTAGAATTTTTGGTGTTATCCAGCGATTTTGACGGATAACCCCTTACTTAATACTATCCAGCGTCGACCCTTTAAGAAACAACTAGAAACCTCGTTAGTTTGACCCAGGGCAGCAGTCTAAGGCCATGATGGCGAACAAGAATGAGCGAAGTTATCGCTCTGAGGCTAAACCGTCCTGGCTTCAAAGGCAGGACGGATGACATCTTCGATAGGAGGACGGAATGGTGAGAGCAACCATCTCAAAGTTCGCTAAGAGCTTAGAGATGGTTTGGGTGAGGGTTTCTTGGGGGACGATGAAGTGAGCGATATGCCCATCCCTCGATTGCAGATCCCCGTAAGGTTACAGTAAGTAGCTATCATCAAACATGCCCCAAGTAGGTTGTGGTTGAGGAACGAAACCCAACACCTATCAACACATTGCGTAAATACTACAAATAAAATAGTCCTCAAGGAGCATGTCATCTGGATGGTCACATAACCAAGTCCGTCATAATCGTCTTAGTGGCGTTCAGATTTTTCTCGATTGAATCCTATAGCCCCTAGCAGTTTAGAGAGAGTAGGCATGACCGTTACGCTCTACAAATGGACGCTCGATCGCTATCACGCGGCAATTGACGCAGGGGTGTTTGAGGATCAGGCTGTGGAGTTGTTGCGGGGAGATATTGTCGTCATGGCTCCAGAGCGGGAACCCCATGCCTGCTATAGCAGCGAGGGAGCTGAGTATTTCCGAAGCCTGTTGGGCGATCGCGCCGCTATTCGCGAAACTAAACCCATTACCTTACCGGATGATTCTGAGCCTGTGCCCGATGTCGCCATTGTGCAACCACCCCTCCGACGCTATTTGAGCCACCATCCGGCTCCTGACGAAATCTTCTGGATCGTTGAATATTCCCAAACCAGTCTCACTAAGGATTTGGGGCTGAAAAAAGACATTTATGCAGAAGCAGGCATTCAAGAATACTGGGTTTCAGATCTGAAAAATGCTCGATTAACCGTATTTCGTGATCTGAGCAATGGCGCGTACCAAACGGAACTCACACTGACGGAAGGAACGCTAGCCCCTTTAGCGTTTCCAGACATCGCCATCACCGTGGAGCGCTTGTTTCGCTAAACACCAGAAGCTTGTGGACATCCAACATTCACTCCTTGTGGTGTCTGTAGAAAGAGAAACCAGACCTGCTGCCATGTCCAGGTCTGGTTGCCATGTTCAAGTCTGCAATGTTCAAGCCAATGTCAGGCAGATGGGAGTGACCAATTAGGTTGTCACTTCCTCTTGTTGAGCTTGCGCTGGGGTGATGACGACCGCGACCGTCGGCTCAGTGGGCAAGCTAGCTGCACTGTGAGGACTCATATCATGGGTCTGGCTGTCTAGGTCTTGGCAGGCAGCCATTGTCTTGACATGCTCTGCCTCGTCATCTCGAATCGCCACAAACACATCGTAGAGATTATCGACGGCTGGACGGCGCTCTTCAGGTTTACGAGAGGTCTGGAACTCGTCAAACATGTAGAGATCGCCGTCGCGATAGTACTTCACAGCTACCTCTGGTGCTGGCAATGCTTTTAGCTCAGCTTCGTTGGTTTGCAGATACGTGTCGTAGGTATCGTAGGCATGCTCCTCTACCATTTCCATGAAGTGGTAGGCCGCGCGGGGATTCACTACATAGATACTCACGATGATCCAGTAGTACAACAACGCCACACTGCGGCTGAGCAGGCGATCGATCCAAGATTTATCACCGCCGAGCGCTTCCATGATCAACAGGTGATGCAGCTCGTTCCATGACTCGGCAAAGTGAACCTTGAGCCAGTCTGCTTTACGCCACAAGCCTAGACTTTCGTAGAGGTGCAGCACAGATAGATAGGAAAAGTACGGGACACGGGCAACGGTTTCGAGCACGTAGAATCGGGGAATGGGGCGATCGCGATACACCACATTGATCACGAACACCAAAATACTGACCAAGAAGCGGATCATAGAGGAAACTCCATTATCTCAAGGCATCGACTCAACAGGCGTGATACCCATTCACTTGGTGTTTGACGAATGGTTGATAAACATGGGTTACTGCAAGCTTCAAAGCCTATCTCGATGTGATGCTTATTGGCCGCGAATGACATTTTAAGTCCTTCGCAAAACAGCCTTGCAAAATATTGAATCTGCCTTAACCAAAGCCAGATAAACACAATATTGGTTTATCACTCTTTCGGGGGAAGTCACGTTAGTGAACCTCACCTGCGAGGAGATGCAATGTAAGGCTTATGTCAAATATGCTGATGGCTAAAAAACAAGACAGTCAAGTTGGCTAGGCGATCGCAGTACACCATTTATTCAATTCCATCAAACGGATATACAAGCTGATTAGTATCGATCTTCGTAGCGTTTGGAGAGATGCTGAATCGATGTTTATGTCAACTCTTTAACGCTAACAAGAGTTTTTGGAGAACAACAAAATACCCCTACATCTCTTCAACTTTCCCCCTTTGAACCACTAAAGTCTGACGCACAATTACCTAGTGATCGGTCTTTTGGATTTGTCTTTTCCAAATCACATTTGTCAGCCTAAACTGTCCCCGCTTCAAAAACACGACGGATGACATCTTCGATCGGAGGGTCGGTGACAGTGAGATCAACAATCTCAAAGTTTGCCAAGAGCTTGGACACGGTTTGGGTGAGGGTTTCTTGGGGGACGATGAAGTGGGCAATATGTCCATCCACCGATTGCAGATCCCCATAGGGTTCCAGGGCATTGGCAGAATAGCCCGTGGTCAGTTCTACCGTGACTTCCCGGCAAGGCGCAAAGCGTTCCAGCAGGGCATCCAGGCCACCATCGTAAATTAGTTGCCCTTTATAAATCATCAGCACACGGCGGCAGAGGGCTGTGATATCGGCCATGTAGTGGCTGGTAAGCAGTACCGTTGCCTGAAAGTGCTCGTTGTATTGCCGCAGGAAGTCGCGCACGCTGCTCTGGGCATTGACATCGAGCCCCAGGGTTGGTTCATCCAGAAACAGTACCTTGGGGTGATGGAGTAAGGCGGCCAGCAACTCCGCTTTCATTCGCTCGCCCAGGGAGAGCTTGCGAACGGGTTGCGAGAGTTGTCGCTCAAGGGAGAGCATTTCTGCTAGCTCACCGACACGCTGGCGCAGTTCGCGATCGCTCAACCCATACACTGCCGCATTAATGCGTAGGGAATCCATGGTCGGCAAGTCCCACAGCAATTGCTGCTTCTGTCCCATGACCAAAGTGATGGTGCGGAGAAAACCTGCCTCCCGTCGAAAGGGAACATAACCCGCCACTTTTACCTGCCCGCTCGACGGGTGAATCAGCCCGGTGAGCATTTTCAGGGCGGTGGTTTTGCCCGCACCGTTTGGGCCGAGGAAGCCCACGATTTCCCCCGGCTCAATATCAAACGACACCTCGTTCACAGCGGTAATCGTGCGATATTGCCGATGGAATAGATGGGTGAGAGTTCCACGCAGGCCCGATTGCTTGACTGGGACGGTGTAATGCTTGGTGAGGCGATCGACGGTGATCATGTGAAATCGCGAGGTGTGGTGTGTGATTCTTCGGGGAGCCAGTAGTTTTTTTAGATAGCCAGATGAACTTCAGAACAGTTCATCAAGCCTTTCTCTGTGTTTAAGCTTTTGCTCAATCATCATCTTCGCTAGCGCTACTTTCCTTCTTCCCTGCCTTGAGAATCAGCTTGTCTCCAATCTGTGGGCTGCCCAGGCGTTCCCAGGCACTGCCGCCGCGCAGGAATAGCTCCATCCAGCGAATGGGTTTGCCTTCGGGATCGAGCCAGCCAGAACTGCCGGGGGAAAAGGCCAGGTTCCCTTCAGGGACTTTAAAGCTGCCGTCGGAGTAAATGGCACTGCTGACGCGATCGCCCACCTTCGCCACGACCTTGCTCTCCGGCTCGAACTCAACGGTATGAGCCGGAATGGTGGTCTTGATGTTGCCGTAACCATCGACCCAGGCAACACGGTCTTCTGGCACATCGGGGAGTTCGGCAGGATTGAGGGTACTCCCCAAAATGTCAAGGTTTCCTTGGGCGATCGCCGCTATGGCTTCTGGGAATACATCGCGCGATCGGAACTGCGATCCCCCGCGCCCAATGTTGATCGTGTGGAGGGTTTTTGCGTGGTGTTTGATGAAGGAAAGTGTATATCCCGCATTCACACCAGCGACTGTCACCCCACTCGGCAGCTTTGCATAGGTCAAGGCTTCACCTTCGTTGTCGTGGCGGGCTTTGGGATCATCCTTGCGGGGCGCACAGTTGTGATAGATCAGATGATTCTTTGGGCCGGGATTCAACCCCAATTGCGCCACCCAAAATCCTGTCGCGAGGGTGCTAAAAGCAGGTACAGACAGCCATTGAATGCGGGCGTCTGGGAGCATCATGAGGAGCCGTTGGGAAACTTCGGCAAACGAGGGATCAGCCGTTCCATAATCGGCAATCAACGAAATCACCAGCGGATGAGAATCCATGACAAGGCTCCTGGGATAACACGGTAGAGATTGAAGGATAGGGCGATAAAAACAACCCGATCGTGCTGATTAACGTTACGCTCCCGCAAAGGAGCCGATTTTCCATCACCCGCTAGACTCAGAAGCGACAGCCTGCCCGATAAATCCTGTCCGATTCGTTGCCTATAACGGATTGCTACCCAGCGGTTAGCCGTTCCTGAGATAACTGTTCCCAGTCTACGGTGTACGATTCATCTTGGAGGTCGTCCAGACACTTGATGTTGCCACGTATTGATGCTCTTACTCGGTTGTCCACTGCGCCGCTCTGGGGACGCATTCTGGCATTCC
This sequence comes from Cyanobacteria bacterium J06638_20, assembly GCA_039819245.1. Classification (GTDB taxonomy): domain Bacteria; phylum Cyanobacteriota; class Cyanobacteriia; order Elainellales; family Elainellaceae; genus Vacuolonema. The sequence continues at coordinate 7,918 of JBCBSJ010000008.1, read as the reverse complement.
TAGGGCTGCTACTTCTGATTCTATTGCTGCTGTCGTTGGTTGTGCCGCTGATCATTTCGGACGCAACGGGGGCAACCATTGGCGTGATGGTGAGCTTTTATCTCATCTTTCTGCTGTACTTGCAGATGTGGGGGCGCTCTGTGCATAGCATTCCATCTGTGTTGCGGCATTACGGCGTGGGTTGGAATCGAACCAATGGGCGGGATTTGTTGATCGGACTCGCCCTCGGACTGGCGATCGTGGCACTGCTGTTTAGCGTGCAAGGGGCATTGGGTTGGCTGCAGTGGCAGATTGATCCGACTGAGATCCCCGCTCTTGTGGGCCAGGGGGCACTGCTTGGCATCGCGGTTGGGATAGCGGAAGAATTGCTATTTCGGGGCTGGCTCCTTGATGAGATGGAGCGGGATTGGCTCCCTAGCCGAGCAGTGTGGGGTAGTGCCACGGTATTTGCTGTGTTGCATTTCTTGAAGCCCCTGGACGTGATTTTGCAAACGCTGCCGCAGTTCTTGGGGCTGCTGTTGTTGGGGGTTGTGCTGGCCTGTGCCAAGCAGCGCACGCGCCAGTTGGGGCTGGCCATTGGGCTGCACAGCGGGTTGGTGTGTGGCTATTACTTGGTGGATGTGGGGGACTGGGTCGTCTATGGCGATCGCATCTCGCCCTGGGTCACTGGCATTAACAACAATCCGCTGGCGGGGGCGATCGGCATTGTCATGCTCGTGGTGCTGTGGCAAGGCATCCGCCGCTATCCCAAACCCGCGACCAAAGACAAACCGCAACGGACAGGTTTAGAATAAATCAACATCGGAGTCGATCCGTTTCTGCTACTTCTTCCACTTCAGCAACAGCCTTTTACCCTCACTTCTCCTGAGCCATGTCGAGCCAACTGGACTCTTACGCCGTTCCCCCTGCCGTGCGCCGGGTCGCCAACTCTTTCCGGCGAGTCGGGCAAATTAGCTTCTGGTCACAAGTTGTCCTCGGTGTGGTGTCAACGATGGTGCTGCTGTTTACCAGCATGTTCCTCAACAACCGCTCCACCGTTACTACAAACCTTCCCAACGTCCCCAACGTTTCCACTGCGACTCAGAACAACCCTGGCACGGGATTCGGACTATTTCTCACGGGCGCTGGCTTGGTCATCCTCTATGCCAGTATCTATTGGGCCTATTCCTACATCCGGCTTTCGAAGCAGCTTCAAAAGTATGATTCTGGACGCCGTCCCAAGCGTACGGATGCGTTCGGCAAGCTCCGTATGGGGCTGATGATCAGCATGGCTGGGATGATGTTCACGATCTTGGGTGGCTTTGCTGTTGTGGGCACACTGGTGGGCAAGTCATTTCAGGTGAGCGCCGTCTCCGTTTTTGGAGGATTGCCCGATCAGGTGATCAAAGGTTCCGATATTTTTGCGGTGCAGGGTGTGTTTCTAGTGCTACTCGCGCATTTCATTGCGATCGCTTCTTCCCTCTGGCTCCTCCGTGCCATGAGCCGTCAGTAGTTTCAAAACGTACGAAAAATCACCGCAACAACGAAAGCTGACTTTCGGGTGGCTCAAATCCAAGGTGCGTCCAAGCAGCTGGCGTTGCCACGCGACCTCTCGGAGTGCGATTGAGATAGCCAATCTGTAGCAGATAGGGTTCGTACACTTCTTCGATGGTTTGGGTATCTTCGCCAGTGGCGGCGGCGATCGTATCCAGACCCACGGGGCCGCCCCCGTAGTTTTCAATGATGACGCTAAGCATTCGGCGGTCTGTCCAATCCAAGCCACAGGGATCGACATTGAAGAGTTCCAGGGCTTCGGCGGCGATCGCCTCGTTGATCGCTTCCCCCGCTCGCTTCACTTGCACATAGTCCCGAACCCGCCGTAACAGACGGTTGGCGATCCGGGGGGTACCCCTGGCTCGACGGGCAATTTCAGCCGCACCATCGGCTTGGATGGCAGTGTTGAGGATCTTGGCCGCGCGGAGAATGATTTCGGTGAGTTCGTCGATTTCGTAGAAGCGCAGCCGTTGCACTAGCCCGAAGCGATCGCGCAGCGGCGAAGTCAGCGCTCCCACACGGGTGGTTGCGCCTACCAGCGTAAAGTGTTGCAGCGGCAGGCTCCGGGTGCGGGCGCTCTGGCCTTTGCCAATGGTGATGTCGATGCGGGCATCTTCCATCGCTGGATACAGAATTTCTTCCGTCATCCGCGACAGCCGATGGATCTCGTCGATGAATAGCAGATCGCCGGGTTTCAAATTCACGAGCAAGCCCACAATGTCGCGGGGGCGCTCCAAGGCGGGAGCGGTGGTAATTTTGCAATCCACCTTCATCTCTGCCGCTAAAATCAACGCCATCGTCGTTTTGCCCAACCCCGGTGGCCCATAGAGAAGCAGGTGATCCAGCGGTTCTTTGCGCGCTTGGGCTGCCTGGATGGCGATCGCCAGTACTTCTTTTAAGTCTTTCTGGCCGATGTATTCCTTCAGGCGTTGGGGACGCAGGCTTTCCTCGGGCTTGCCTGTGTCTTCGGGCTGCCGTTCAGGTTGCAGCAATTCCTCTGGCGGTTTTGCTGCCGATTTGGTGGTGGACTGAGTTGTTGTTTTGGCCTTGGGAGTTTTCTGCGCTGCAACATTCGCGCTTTGCGGATCCGGATTTGGGTCAGCTTTTCGTGATGAGATAATCGCCATGCCGCATACTCAGAAAACTGCCAGCGCTTCATACTTGTGGATGGAGACGCACAAGTCGAAGACTAATAGAATACTAATGCACTATTGTGGAAATCGCACGGTTGTCCATTGGATGCCTTGCCGAAGTCCTCTCCCAAGCATTCGCCGTCCAGATTCCCGTTATTCTGTTCGCTCCAACCAGGTGGGAATGCTAGGTTTGGTAGAGGCGCTGCAGTTGGTCACCGTAACATGTTGTGAATTCAGGTTGTGAGGGTTGGCTTGTGATGGAAATTTCAGAAACTGTGTCATTTGAAGAAGCGATCGCCCACACCCAGGCCATCATGGAACAAATGGAGCAGGGAGCGCTATCCGGCAGCGACCTGGAGCAAACCCTAACGCAGTTGGTAAAAACCGAGAACGGAGCGCGGGGCTTCTTCGTCACCTACCTCACTGATGAGCGTCCCCTGTCGGATCAACCCTCTCCTGCTGTAATCCAAGCCTTGGCTACCTCTCCAGATATTGTGTCAGAGTTGCTAGTGAAAAACCTGGCGATGTCATCGGCTATGGCGATCGCCCATCGCCGCAACGAAGATGAGCAAATGGTGCAGGGATCTGACCGGGTGCGATCGCGCACTACCCATCTGATTCAGCAGTTAGATGTTCCTCAAATTTCTGAAAAGCTGCAACAGCTCAACGAAAGTGCCAGCACAGGCCAGGGAACCTATCGGAGTTTCTTGGAACGCTGGGGCTATGATGCCGAGCAACGACAGGTAATCAGCGATGTCTCCCAATCGGCCATGCCATCCTAATGTGAGTTTGGGATAACGCCAGTACCCGCTCGTTAAAATCCACTACAACTGCTTCTTTGAACTCCTCGCGCCGCAAGGAGTTCAAAACAATGATTCTGATTTTGATTTGCCTAGAATGGGTATAACAGGATGGTGGAATGATACCGGAGAATTAGGCGATGAATGGTTTTGTGCAACGGATGAACCAAGGCATTGTCTATCGTACTGTCGAGCCCATTCAGTCTGCCATTGACCAGTGGTTGGCGTCGCATTGGTGGGTCAATTTCTTGGTGCATCATCCTCTAGTGCTGCTGGGTGTTGTTCTGCTCATCGTTTTCCTGGTGTCGGGAGCACTCCGCGCTATCAGCCGCACCAGCGAGAGCCTATGGATTTTGGTGTTGAAGCTGCCCTTCCGGTTATTGGGATGGTTCGGTGTCCGTAGCCTCGCTTGGTGGCGCAAGAATCAGCAAGACGAGAAGAGCGATCGCCTCCAAGAACTCCTCACCCGCTTCGAAGTCCTGCAGGAAGAGCAGGATGCTATCCTCGTCGAGGTCAAAACTCTGGTACAGGACAAATCTCAGCGTCCTCAACACAACGTCTTGGTTAGGATGCTGCGGGGAGTCGTTGATGGCGATCGCTCCCAAAAAACGACAAAGTTGCTTCCCAGTCCTACCGTAAAATCCTACGGCAAATAAGGCATGCGCATTTGGTTGGTGGTGTAAACGCCTCGCGTCTGCAACACCAACAATTTGAGTCAGGATTACTTGAGTTGTTCGTAAGACCTGGAGACGTGAACGAGTGTCGCAACAAAACATTCGTCTCTAGGCACCGCTACACCACACCTAGATCTCCAGAGGTTCCTGTCCCGAAACCACCGGGGCTACCTGGCGCAAATCCAGTACCGGGTGTTCGCCTTCCACCTGGGCACAGTTCCAGGTGTTCTTGAATAGTAAAACCGGACGCCCCCAACTGTCTTTCACCGTGGCTGTGTTGAACAATCGCCCAACCTTATCAATGGCCTCCCAGCCGCCCCCAACCCAGCGGGCAACACTGAAGCCCAGCGGATCGAGCAGGGTCTCAACGCCATACTCATTCTTCAGGCGGAATTGCACTACCTCAAACTGCAGTTGTCCCACGGCGGCGAGAATCGGCTCCCGCTTTGCCTCATCGGTGGAATACATGATCTGCACAGCCCCTTCTTCCCGCAGTTCTTTGACGCCTTTCTGAAACTGTTTGAACTTGGACGGGTTGGGATTGCGGAGATAGGCAAATAGCTCGGGTGAAAAGGAGGGAATGCCTTCAAACTCAAGCTTCTGCCCCAAGTAAATGGTGTCGCCGATCGCAAATACCCCCGGATTGTTCAGACCAATGACATCACCGGGATAGGCTTCATCCAGTGAACCCCGCCCTTGTCCAAACAGCTTTTGCGGGTGCGACAACCGCACCGTCTTGCCTGTGCGGGCATGTTTAACGGCCATGTCTTTCTCAAACTTGCCGGAGCATACGCGAATGAAGGCGATGCGATCGCGGTGTTTCGGATCCATATTGGCTTGTAACTTGAACACAAATCCCGAAAATTCGGGATGGGTCGGCTCAACTTCGCCTACTGTGCTGCGGCGTGAGGATGGCTTCAGAGCATAGTCCAGGAAGGACTCCAGAAATAGCTCCACGCCAAAGTTGGTCATGGCGCTGCCCCAAAAGATTGGGGTGAGCTTGCCCTGATGTACCTGCTCCAGGTCGAACTCTGTGGCCACTTCCTCCAGCAATTCCAGTTCTTCTTTGAACTGGTAGTACAGATCCTGTTCCAGCAAATCTTCGATGCGAGGATCGCCTAGGTCAATAACTGTTTCAGCGGCTTCCCTTGTGCCGTGGGCGGTGCGCTCAAAGAGGTGAATCTTGCGGCTGCGGCGATCGAACACTCCTTTGAAGCGATCGCCCATCCCAATGGGCCAATTTACCGCATAGGTTGCCAACCCCAATTCCTGCTCAATCTCATCCATCAGCTCGAAAGGATCTCGCCCGGGGCGATCGAGCTTGTTGAAAAAGGTGAAGATGGGAATCCCCCGCATCCGGCATACCTCAAATAGCTTCCGGGTCTGAGGTTCCAGTCCCTTGGCTGCGTCTTCCAGCATCACCGCATTGTCTGCTGCGGCCAAGGTGCGGTAGGTGTCTTCACTAAAATCTTGGTGTCCCGGCGTGTCCAGCAGGTTGATGTTGTAATCGTCATACTCAAACTGCAACACCGTTGAGGTAATGGAAATTCCCCGTTGCTGCTCCATCTCCATCCAGTCGGATGTGGCATGGCGCTGGGCGCGGCGCGCTTTCACGGCTCCGGCTTGGTGGATAGCACCGCCATAGAGCAACAGCTTCTCAGTGAGGGTGGTTTTTCCAGCATCGGGGTGAGAAATGATGGCAAAGTTGCGCCGATGATCGACGGCTTCGACCAATTCCTGCTGAAAATGAGGGGTGAGTTCTGTTGCCATAGACGACAGGAGATCCAATACATGCGATGTGACCAACCTTCATTATAGAGGGTTGGTATTCGGGCTTATTGAAATCTCCAAGAGGGATTGCCTAGGCTGGATTTGAAATCATTTTCGGCTGTGCCGAATGGCTTCTGATGTTGTCCCGACGTTGCTTACACCCGAGCGCTAAAGAAGGTTTGATCCACTTTTTTCCTTATAGACTCAGGAAACGTGCGGCTCAAGGTAAAAAATTGAGAGTATAGTCGATTGCCAAGGCGGAAGAAGAAGAGCTGAACTTTGGCAAAGGGGACATGCTTTTTCAGAAGTTCATCTAACATCTGATCTGCCAGTTCATACAATTCAAAATCAATTTGGTTGTGCTTTTCAATCAGCGCAAGCGTATCTGGATCAATTTGCGATCGCCTCGGCTTATTCCGAGTTACATTCAGGCTAATGTAGAAGGGCATTTTCCATCCCAAAACGGCTTTCATTACCAATAGAGATTCATCAAATCGCTCGGCCGTTCCCACTATGGTAAATTTTTCGCGTAGGATCTCTTTTGCCAACTCTGCAACATTTTCACCCTGCTTCATCACTTTAGGCCCAACCATCATATAAGCTTGCCCATTACGGGCTTCGCTCATGCCTTTATCTTCGATGTACTCTCGCAGGCCGGGTAATTCATTACCCACTTTCTGGTGAATATAATGTTCTTCTGAACGCTGGACATAATGATAGTGGGAAATGACCCGATCCACCGGATGGCGAAAGAGCGTCATATACAAGTAAGGCCGCTTGAGCACTTCATGAAACCCATAGGGAAAATGCCCTTTCATGACGCGATATCGGTTGCGTTTGCGTCGTCCCAGTTGCTTGAAAGACTCAGGCAGGTGATTGGGGCGATGTTTCGTCAAAACGAAAATATCCCGGGCACTATATTCCCGAAGCAAAATGGCATTGAGCGTTGTTCCGGCTGTTTTGGGAATATGAACGAAGCACAGAACGGGAGATGTGGGGTCTTTGGGTAAATTTCCCGGTGGTTTAACCATTGACTTGGGTTCTATCTACAGGCCATAGGAAAAGCTGGAGCGGATAGGGGCATAGCTTTTCCAACTTTGTGGCTTGTCCGTTTCATGAAACATGATAGGGGGCATGCTGAGGCGTTGGTGATCACCTACTCTCCACTCATAGCACTTTGAAAAAGCGGCGATCAAGCTTCTCTTGGACAGATTTTGGCAACGCACGGCTCCACTGAAAAAGTCTGCCATAGATCCGCAAGCGCACCCGGAAAAGTGCAAGCTTAACACGAAAGAATGGAATATGTTTCTCGATTAATTCATCCATCAAAGCATTGGCATACTGATAGATTTCCGTATCCAGCTGGTTATGTGCTCGAATGGCTTCGACGACATCGTCAGAAATCTTTTCCCGTTTGGGGCGCTTGTTATTAACTTTGAGATTGAGATAAAACGGGGTGGAAATATTCAGAATTTCCTTCAAAATCAGTAGCGTTTCATCGAATCGCTCAGAAATGCCAACAACAACGAAATCATTTCTGAGATGCTCTTTGGCCAATTCCAAAAGCTCTGGCGTGCAAGTACCAAAACGGGTGTAATAGCCTTTTGGTCCGGTGAGCATCCGCAATTGGCCATTATCCATCTCCCCAGTGATTCCAGAGGTGACATAGTCTTTCAGGCTAATTTGCTCTGAGGTTACCTTCTTGTGGAGGTAGTGATCCGTTCGCTTGAGGACGTAGTAGTAGTGGGAGATAACGCGATCAACGGGGTCGCGCAAGATGGTGATGTATTTGAAGGGTTCTTTGTAGTCCTCGTGCAGACCATAGCCAAAATGCCCCCGCACCAGTTGGAAGTTGTTGCGCTTTTCGGCGGGGAAGCTCAGAAAATCTTCGGCGGTATAGCCCACAATGGCGCGATCGGGGTGACAGGCAAAAACTCGATCGCGCCCATAATGCTGAACCAGGATGCCGCCCAGGGTGGTTCCCGCTGTCTTAGGGATGTGGATAAAG
>JBCBSJ010000007.1:0-60361 GCA_039819245.1 Cyanobacteria bacterium J06638_20 | reverse complement strand
GTTTCACACTAAGCGCCTGGGGGTCAAATTTGGCGGGAGGCAGGTCGAGCCACCCGTAGATGCCCTGCATTACGGTTATGGGGTCTTGCATAACCGTAATGCAGGGCATCTACGGGTGGCTCGACCTGCCTCCCGCCAAATTTGACCCCCAGGCGCTTAGTGTGAAACCCCATGAAAGCGATAGCTACTACCGCTTTAAGTACACCCATGGCACGCACACACGCATTCAAGCACCTCGCGTCCACACGATCCCCAAGCGGATCCAGGAACAGCTCCAGCAACAGTTTGCCTGGTTTTATCAAACCTTTTATCCAGGTCTGTGAGTATCTGTGATGTCTGAATTAAACCGTTGAGATCGTCCGCATCCCTCGGATGTTTGAGATCTTGACCCCTTTGTTTGTCATTCTTAAGGGAAAAATCTAATCATGGCTAATTTCAATGTGACCGTTGCCAACGACGATGGCAGTGCAACGATTGAAAACACCCTCAGTTGGGCAATTCGCCAGGCCAACCAGGGTGGTGACGACACCGATACGATCACCCTCCAAACGGATGTCACCCTGACGGGGGTGATGCAAGCTCTAATCGATAGCAATATCAACATCATCGGCAATGGAAATACGGTAGATGGTGATGACAACGACGATGACGAAGGGTTTCGACCCTTTTTCGTGCGATCGGGTACGGTTACCCTTAGCGATCTCACCATTACGGATGGTATCGCCGAAGGGGGCAGCAGCTATGAAGGCGGTGGCGGTGCCGGTATGGGCGGTGGCCTCTTCATTTATGACGGGACTGTAACTCTCGATGGCGTCACCTTCTCTGACAACATTGCCCGAGGCGGCAGCATTCTTGCTGCTGGTGGTACTGGAGGGGGCGGCCTCTTCGGCAATGGTGACAGCGGCGGCGGGGGCGGCCTCTTTGCCAGCAGTACCGGAAGCGATGGAGCCTATGGTGGCGATAGCAATTATGGTGGCAGCGGCGGTAGCGGCGCTGGCTTCGGTAACGCCGGCGATGGTGGCTTTGGTGGGGGCGGTGGCAGCACCACCACTGGCAACGGCGGCGACGGAGGCTTCGGCGGGGGCGGCGGTGCGGGTTCTAACTTCGGTGGCCTAGGCGGTTTTGGCAGCGGTGGCGGCTATGGACGCGGCAGCGGTGGTGCTGGCGGCTATGGCGGTGGCGGTGGTCGAGGCATCATCGGCAGCTATGGCGATGGCGGCTATGGTGGTAGCAGCGGTACAGGCTTCTACGGCGGCGGTGGCGCTGGCATGGGAGGCGCAGTTTTTATCCGCAGCGGAACGCTCAATATCCTCAACAGCAGCTTTTCCAATAACCTTGCAACAGGTGGCACAGGCACAAATAGCGGAAGCGGTTTAGGCGGGGCCATCTTTGCGATGCAATCGACCACGAACTCGAATGCAAACAACGCAGGTATGCCCTCAACCCTTCCCACCGTAACTGCTAGCACCGTGACCTTCGAGAACAATACAGCCGCTAATGCGATGGGCAATACTGACCCCAATGGCATTGGAGCTGATCAGAATAACAACGATGTGTTTGGCACCATCACGGCCTCAGATCTGCCCACAACACCCACGGTACAATTCTCTGCAGCCACTTTCAGTGATAGCGAGGCGGTGGGTACAACGGAGGTCATCACTCTCACTCGCGACAGCGGTGAGGGTGTATCCGAGGTGCAGGTCAGCATCACCGGAGGCGACGCAACTGGCGGCGGTACGGACTACACCGACACTAGCTTCCCGCTAACGGTTACGTTTGTCGATACGGAAACCACCGCAACTGTTGCTCTGCCGATCATTGACGATACAGACGTGGAGGGGGATGAAACGATCACGCTGGAGGTAACGAGTGTCAGCAATGCCACCATCGGAACCCAAGCAACAACAACCTTCACGATTACCGACGATGATGATGTGGCGGGGATACCCGGCTTCACCATTGACCCACTCGACTTGGAGGTCAGCGAAGCCGCAGGGACAGCTACCTTCACGGTGGTGCTCAACACCCAGCCCACTGACGAAGTCGTCCTACCCCTCTCGGTGTCTGACACGACCCTGGCGGAGATTGACCTGGAATCTCTCACCTTTAATGACACCACTTGGGATGTCCCCCAAACTGTCACTATCACAGGCATCAACAACGACACTGCCGATGGCGACCAGGACATTTTCATCGTCACAGGAGATCCCACTAGCAACGACACCGACTACAGCGGTGCCAATGCCAACCCAGATGATGTCACTGTCACCGTCATCGATGATGATATGGCCGGTACACCCGGCTTCACCATTGACCCACTCACCTTAGACGTCAGTGAAGCTGCCGGGACAGCCACCTTCACCGTCGTGCTAGACACTCAGCCCACCGACGAAGTCGTCCTTCCACTCTCTGTGTCTGATACAACTCTGGCGGAGATTGACCAAGCCTCCCTCTCCTTTGATGACATGAACTGGGATGTCCCTCAAACCGTCACCGTCACTGGCATCAACAACGATACGGCTGATGGCGACCAGGTCATCTCCATCGTCACTGGCGACCCCACTAGCAACGACGGCGACTACAGTGGTGCGAATGCTAATCCAGATGATGTCAGTGTCACCGTCATCGACGACGATATGGCCGGCACACCCGGCTTCACTATTGACCCACTCGACTTAGAAATCACGGAAGCGGCAGGAACGGCCACCTTCACGGTGGTGCTCAACACCCAGCCCACTGACGAAGTCGTCCTACCCCTCTCCGTATCTGACCCAACCCTGGCGGACATTGACCTGGAATCCCTTACCTTCAATGACACCACCTGGAATGTCCCTCAAACGGTCACGGTCACGGGCCTCGACAACGATACGGCTGATGGCGACCAAGACATCTCCATCGTCACTGGCGATCCCACGAGCAATGATGGCGACTACAGCGGTGCGGCTGCTAACCCAGACGATGTCACTGTCACCGTCATCGACGACGATATGGCTGGTACACCCGGCTTCACCATTGCCCCGCTCACCTTAGACGTCAGTGAAGACGGGGGGACGGCCACCTTTACCGTCGTGCTAGACACCCAGCCGACCGACGAAGTCGTCCTCCCCCTCTCCGTGTCCGACACTACCCTGGCGGAGATTGACCAAGCCTCCCTCTCTTTTGATGACATGACCTGGGATGTTCCCCAAACTGTCACCGTCACAGGTATCGACAACGACATCGCTGATGGCGACCAAGATATTTTTATCGTTACGGAGGATCCCACTAGCAACGACACTGACTACAGCGGCGCGGCTGCCAACCCAGACGATGTCAGCCTCACCGTCACTGACGACGATATGGCTGGCACACCCGGCTTCACCATTGACCCACTCACCTTAGAAGTCACGGAAGCCGAAGGGACAGCCACCTTCACCGTCGTCCTAGACACCCAGCCGACCGACGAAGTCATCCTCCCGCTCTCCGTGTCCGACACAACTCTGGCGGAGATTGACCAAGCCTCCCTCATCTTTGATGACATGAATTGGGATGTTCCCCAAACCGTCACCGTCACTGGCATCGATAACGATACGGCTGATGGCGACCAGGTCATCTCCATCGTCACAGGTGACCCCACGAGCAACGATGGCAACTACAGCGGTGCCAATGCAAACCCAGATGATGTCACTGTCACCGTCATCGATGATGATATGGCCGGTACACCCGGCTTCACCATTGACCCACTCACCTTAGACGTCAGTGAAGACGGGGGGACAGCCACCTTTACCGTTGTTCTAGACACCCAGCCCACCGACGAAGTCGTCCTTCCACTCTCTGTGTCTGATACAACCCTGGCGGAGATTGATCAAGCCTCTCTCACCTTTGATGACATGACCTGGGATGTCCCCCAAACCGTCACCATCACAGGCATCGACAACGATACTGCTGATGGCGACCAGGTCATCTCCATCGTCACTGGCGACCCCACGAGCAACGATGGCGACTACAGTGGTGCGGCTGCTAACCCAGACGATGTCACTGTCACCGTCATCGATGATGACGATGATGTGGTGGGCACGCCGGGCTTTACCCTTGAACCGATCGCCCTAGAGGTGAGTGAGTCTGGTGTGACCGATAGTTTTACTGTCGTACTCACTGGGCAGCCATTAAGTGACGTGGTCTTGCAGGTCGCGAGCCAAGATGCAACCGTGGCAACAGCACTGCCCGCCGAGCTAACCTTCACGACCGATACTTGGAATCAGCCGCAAACCGTTACGGTGACCGGCACGGATGATGACCAAGTCGATGGCAACCAAACGGGGCAGATCATCGTAAGTGTCGTGCCCGAACGTAGCGATGATGTCTTTGATGGGCTGAGTCCCCAGAGCGTGAGCATTACAACAACCGATGATGATGTCCCACCCACCATTCCGAGCTTTGATGCGGATTTGCCGACGGATACTAATCCACCGACATTTAGCGGGACTGGCGATCCGGGAACCACGGTGGAAGTGCTGGATGGAACAACCGTGCTGGGCACAGCGACTGTGGATGGGACGGGGAACTGGAGCTTTACCCCGAATGAACCCCTAGCCGAAGGGAATTACAGTATTACCTTGCGCGCCTTGGATGCCGCTGGCAATAGCAGTGGGCTGTCTGACCCGCTGGTGTTTACGATCGAGGACACATCCTCATCGCCCGTCGACAACCTATCGCCTGGCGACGATGACTATACGGGCACCGATGGCCGTAACTCAGTTTTTGCTGGCGCAGGCAACGATACTGTGCAGGGCTTGGGGGGCAACGATCGCCTCTCCGGTGAAGCCGGAAACGATCGCCTCTTCGGAGGTGACGGCGGCGATCGCCTAATAGGTGGCAGCGGCAGCGATACGGCAGTCGGCGGCGCGGGCAATGATCGAGCCTTGGGAGGTGCAGGGCGCGATCGCCTGGTCGGCAATGCCGGTAACGATCGGCTGGTTGGCGGCGCAGGCAACGACACTCTACTCGGCGGCAGCGATGATGACACCCTACTTGGCGGGGCAGGCAACGACCGTCTCCTTGGCGGCGGTGGCAACGACCTGATGCGCGGCAATTTGGGCAACGACACCCTGAATGGTGGCACCGGCGATGACCGTCAGTTTGGCGGCGCAGGGAACGATCGCCTCAATGGTAATGCGGGTAACGATGTCATGCGGGGTGGTGCCGGGCGGGATGTGCTGCGCGGCGGCGGCGGCGATGACCGTCTCGCCGGAGAGCTGGGCAACGACCTGATTATCACTGGTGCGGGGAGCGATCGCATTGTCATCCGTCGAGGTCAGGGCTTTGATCGAGTGGCAGACTTCAGCGATGGGCAAGACCGTATTGTCCTCAATGGACTCAACTTTGGGCAGCTCTCGATCCGGCAACGTAATGATGATGTGCTCGTTTCCCGGGGCGACGAGCGCCTGTTACTCTTGCAAAACACCCGTGTCGGAGCCATTAGCGCCGCCGACTTCGCTTGATGCCTTCAACGCTGGGCGTCTCCCCCGAGATGCCCGGTGTTGAAACAACAGCTATAGACTCACAACGTAAGATCAGACCCGTCATCTTTTGAAGCCTCGCGGGGTTTTCAAAAAATGACGGGTTTTTCCCTAAGCGCGTAACGCTACATCTATTGCTACACTCCGAGATGTTCCACATCACACCGCAACGTGAATGAACCCTATCATTCTTTGGATTCTCGGATTCGGTACCCTTTGGGCAGGGCTGAAACTATTTGATGACGAAGTGCTGCTGATCGTCAGTATGTTTATTGGCTCTGCATTCGTCATCGCAGGCCTACTCACCTCGCCGCTGAAGATACAACTTTGTGTCGAGGCCATCCTGTTGGTGTCGGTATTCTCTATTTGTATGGAATGTATTCGACGGGGCGGGGGAACATGAGTTTTGCGTTCATCGCAGACATGAAAAGAACCGGATCAATGTTCTGGCAGAATCAGCAATGCCCTTCTCAAAGCTCATGATTGCCGTCGAAAAGCCACCGCTTGCCCTTAAAGTGGCTGAGACTGGCTTTGCCCTCGCCAATGCCCTCAACGCCGACGTTGTACTGGTGCATGTTAATCCTTCTGCGCTTTTGTATGCACCAGACTCGGGCATGTCAGCAGCTCAGCTAAACGCAAAGATGAAGCTGGAAGCTGAAAAGTTGCTCCAGCAACTCATCACCCTCTATGCCGATGCGGTAACCCCAACATCGTTTGTTCTAGAAGGGCGGGCAGAGAAGGAGATTTTGGCCATGATACAGACTGTCAAACCTGATGTTTTGGTGATTGGCACTCATAACCGTAAGCCCTGGCAAAAGCTTTTGCTGGGCAGCGTATCCGAAAACATCATTCACCATTCCACCTGCCCTATCATGCTGATCCGCGATACCGAGGTTTAATCGACAAGATACCCCCTTGGCATCGCCTGTCCACGACAGCAAGCGATTGCCTTATACCAATTCTACGAAAACCAAAACCAGATCATTTTTTGAAAGTCGCGTGGCGCGCGACTTTCAAAAAATGATCTGTAGTGGGTTCTTAGCGAATTGGTATTACCTCAATAGATTGGAACTAGACCAGGCCATAGCGAACGGCCAGAATCGCGGCTTGAATCCGATTTTTGACACCTAGCTTATTAAGGATGCCGCGTACATGAGTTTTGACGGTGTTTGGGCTGACATACAGTTGGTGAGCAATTTCACTATTGTTGTATCCTTCCACCATCAGCGACAGAACTTCCTGCTCGCGTTCGGACAGTAGGAGAAAGGGGGATTGATGCGTGGAATATTGGGAAGAGATTGTACTCGGCATAGGTCAGATTACGGCTTGTGTGGACAGGGGTTGAACGGGACACGTTGCATTTAGAGTCCGGTTGATTCGGGATGTGAATGGGATAGGGAAACAGTGCCAGAGCAAGCCCCAACAGGCTCCAGCACTGCTCAGGGCTAGCGAGGTAAGAGTTGTGAGGGGGCGATCGCCTCTGCATCTGAACTCACCGCTTCGGCGGGTTGCTGACGGGTTGGCTTGCGCTGGGTTTGTTTGAGCAATATGTAGGCCGCAGGCACGAAGTAGAGCGCTAGTATTGTTGCACCGGAAATGCCTCCAGCAATGGCGATCGCCAGCGGTTGCCAGAAGGGATTACCTTCTAGCAGCAAGGGAACGAAGCCGACGATGGTTGTGATTGTTGTGGTCACCACATGTCGCGTTGCTTTGAGCAATACTCGCTGCACGGCTCGGGGCGCGCCTGTGCTGGCTTCGGGGTCTTCGTTAAACGCCGTCAGCACCACAATGGAATCGTTGATGGCGATGCCAATGAGACCCATCGTGCCAACGATTGCCATAAATCCGAGCAGCGACCCAAACACCTTGAGAGAGAGCAGCGCCATGCCAATGGAGCCGATGGCGACCACAGCCATGATGCCCGCCAGCCGAAATGACCCCAGCGAGAGTACCAGCGCTGTAACCATGCCCAGCACCAGAATGGGGATAAACAGCAGCAGATTGCCAACCGCTGAATTTTGCTCCTCATATTCACCGCCAAATTCATAGCGGTAGCCAGGGGGCAGTTCAAAGTTGGCCTCTTCCAGCCGGGCTTGAAGGTCTGCGAGTACCGTGCTGGGCAGCACTCCGGCGGTAATGAAGGCCTGCACCGTGTTGACTCGCTGTTCGTTGCGGCGAGCAATATTGGCAAGTTGAGGTACTAGCTCAAATTCCCCCAAAGCCGACGTTGGACGAAAGCCACGATCCTGTGCCTGCTGTGGTCGCAGATCCAACGATGCCAGTTCTTCCAGGCTGGCGCGATCGGCATTGGTGAGTCGCACCCGCACAGGCAGGTTTTCGGTGGATTCCAGAATCGCTCCACCCACAACCCCTTCGGAATAGGCATCGAGCTGTTGTGCAATGGCTGTATTCGTTAAACCCGCCTGCCGCACCTGCTCCTCATCCAGGTACAGTCCTAGCTTGGGCTGACCTTCTGTCAAGTTATCTCGCACATGGATGACATTAGGAATCGTCGTCATCATGGCGCGGACTTCCATTCCTAAACGGCGTAGCTCATCCAGGTTGGGACCGTAGATGCGCAGTTCAACAGGGGCATCGAAGGGCGGGCCTTGCTGGAACTTTTGGGCAATCACTCGGGCAGCGGGGAAGCGTTCATCCAACTCGCGCTGCACCGATTGGATCAGCGGATCCAGGTTCTTCCCAGACGTGAGCTGCACCATAGCCTGGGCGTAGTAGGGCTGGTTCTCGCGATCGGCCTGTAGGTTGTAGTAGAAGCGCGGTGCACTCTCGCCGATGAACCAATACACATTCTCTACATTTTCATGGTCGAGGATGACATCACTAGCCTGTTCCACCTGCGCGCGCGTTTGTTCAATAGAAGTCTGGGAGCTAAACTCCATCTCGATGTGAAACTGGTCGCGATTGAGCAGCGGGAAAAATTGGTTGTCCAGGGTTCCCGCCGAAATAAAGCCGATGAGAGGGATAGCGAGGGTGATGGCGATCGCCAAGCGGGGCCGCGCCACCGTGCGTCCCGTTGACCAGCGGTAAAGTCGCGCTAGCCAGGGAATCGAAACGCCCTCTTTCCACCAGGAACCGGGCAGCAACAAAAAGCCGACAATCTGACTGCGGAGGCTGCGACGTTGGCCATGGCGGAGCAGCGCCTGCTGGCGATTCGTGTCCTTCAGCATCAGGGCAGCCAGAGCCGCAATCAGGGTCAGCGAGATGGCCAGGGATGAGATCAGCGCCAATATCACCCCCAAAGCAATGGAACCAACAAACTCCCCAGCTGCTCCCGGCAGTAGATAAATGGGCAAGAAGGTGAGCACCGTTGTGGCCGTCGAAGCCAGGAGCGGCACCTTGAGGTAATTCACCGTTTTGGTGGCCGCGTGGAGCGGGTCGGCTCCGTCGCGAATATCCATCTGGATTTCATCGACCACCACGATCGCATTGTCGATGAGCAGCCCCAGGGCGATGATCAGCCCCGTTACGGACATTTGGTGAATGGGAATACCGAGGAACGTCATCCAGCCAAACACGGCAAAGATGGTGAAAGGCAATGCCGTGCCCACAATCAGCGCCGATTGCCAGCCCATCGTCAGCAGGGTAACGCTCACCACCAAAACAGCACCCAAGACCAAATTCAGCATGAGGCCGCTGATGCGATTTTCCACATAGGCGCTTTGGTCGAAGATCAGATCAACGCTGATGCCTGCGGGGAGGCGATCGCGAAAGTCATCCACCGCTGCCCGGGCACTGGTCGCCCACTGGTCAACCCGGCGTCCCGACTGCATCATCACCCCCAAAACGACCGCAGGCTTGCCGCTAATGATGGCCTGGTCGGTGAAGGGATAGCGAATACCTCGGCTGACGCTAGCAATATCGCTGAGGCGGGTGAACTGCCCCCCATTGGTTTGAACCGGAAGTTGCCGCACCTGCTCAGTGGTTTCCAGTTCACTTTCCACCTCAATAGCAATAGTTTGCTCTGGAGTACGAAGCTGCCCGGCACTGGCCTTGGCATCGCTGAGGCTAATCTGGTTGGCAAGCTCCTGAGGCGACAGGCCAACGCCCGCTAACAGGGGCGCATCGATTTCCACCAAAATCTCTTCGTCTGGGTTGCCAAAGAAATCGACTTCTTCCGTGCCATCCAGCCCCCGAATCACCACGCCCAGCTCTTCAGCATAGCGGCGCAAGATAGCGTAGTTCGGCTCTTCTGGCAGATTCCAGGTCACGGAGGCGACAAGGGTATGGGCTTTGAGCAACACCTCCGTCAACTCGGGGTCTGTGGTGCCAGAGGGCAAGCGCACAACGGCATCGTCCATCTCGTCACGAACTTTCGACCAGATGGGCTGGGCATCTTTGACCGAGTCGGCTAGCTCAAGGGACACTGTTGAAAAGCCGACCCGCGAGTCCGACGAAATCACACTAATCTCTTCAATCGCGGACAGTTCTTCTTCCAGGACAGTTGTAACTAGCGCTTCTACGCGATCGGCGCTGGCACCGGGAAAGGCGGTTGTAACGATCGCCACCCGCGACACCAGTTGTGGGTCTTCTTGGCGCGGAAGTGATTGATAGCTGCTAAGTCCAAAGCCCAGGATTAGGATGAGCGTCAGAATCAACAGACGGATGTTGGTAAAGAATGGGCGAACCATAGGAGTGGATGGGTGAAAGAATTTTGAGTTTTAGGTTTTGAGTTTTGAGTTCAGAAGTGGACCAATTCAGAATCTGAATTCAAAATGGCTGAATGGGTCGGACTTGTTGCCCTGGAACCAGCCGATGGATTCCCACCGTCACGATGCGATCGCCCGCCTGGAGTGTTCCTCGAACCAGTACACGGTCGCTTTCCTGATGCAAAATCTCAACGGCTTTGGGCTGAACGGTGTAAGCATCCGCTTCGCCGCCTGTCATAGATTCGGACACCACCTCGGACGCCATAGCCTGACCGCCGAAGACAATGTCTTCAGCGTCCATATCCTCTGACGCCCCTGCTGGAATGACCACATGCGCGCTCCACAGTCCTCGCACATCTTGGGTGAGAGCCTGGATCGGTAGCCAAATGCCACTCTCCGGAATCGTTTCGGTCAGCTCCACTCGCACGGTTTGCCCCGGATTCACCTGAGCTAGAGCCGCCTGCTCCAGTTGGAACACCACCACTTGAGTGCGGGTTTCAGGATCCACTTCGGGCAAGACAGATTTGACAACAGCGCTATAGCTTGCGGTGTTTACATTCACCGTCACTGCCGTTCCTGGTTGCAGACGACTAGCGGCCTGTTCCGGCATACCAATGCGAGCTTCCGGCGCTTCGGTTTCGACCAACCGCACAATCGATTGCCCTGATGCAACCACAACCCCTTCATCGACAGGGCGCGCAGAAACAATGCCGTCGAACGGCGCATTGAGGGTGCTTTTGCGAATATCGACATCCAGATTGCCCAGGCTGGCTTGCAGTTGTTGCACCACCGCTCGCTGGGCGGCGATTTGCTCTGAGCGCGTGCCGTTCAGCAGCTCGTTGAGGTTGCTCCTCGCCCGATCCAATCGCGCGTCTATTGTTTCGGCCCCAAACGCAAATTCGTCCAGTTGCTCTCGCGAAATGGCTCCCTCGGCGTAGAGATACTCCCGGCGCGATCGCTGTTGTTCCCGAAGTTGCAATTGGCTTTCAAAATCGCGCACCTCAGCCTGCGCCGCCGCAATATCTTCCTGGCGTGCGCCGCGCTCTAGCTCCAGCAGTTGCGCTTGGGCCGCCGCCACCTGTGCCTCCAGTTGCTGTCGTTGGAACTGGAGGTTTTGGATGTCGAGCTGCGCTAGAGCCTGTCCTGCCACGACGCGATCGCCCTCTTCCACCAACACCTGCAACAGTTCACCGCCCCGGTTGAACCCCAAATCACTGCTGCGCAGGGCAGCAATTTCCCCAGTGTAGGAACGAGCAACCTCGTAGCTGCTAACAGCTTCGACGGTTAGGGTTTCGACGGCCAACGTCGTTGCTTCGCTGGCTTCAGCGGGGTCAGATTCTTGCGCCGAAAGCTGGGTTTGTGCCATCGGGACACCAATGGCTAAAAGCAACCCAGCCGCTCCCAACCCAAGCATCCAGCGGGGCGTTTGCGACAAAACCTGCTTCAGTTGACTCAGCTTTCTCGGTTGAGGAGATGCATCAACGGGTTCTTCAGTCATGGGTGTTTCAATCTGATTGTCTTCAGGTAAACAAGAGTCAGACATCCGAGTTTCTCCAAGGGATAGGGAATGGGTAAAAGGACTAAACGGAAAGGCGTTTCAAACTTGCTCTCACAGGAGCGTTGCAGGCGGGAAAGATAACAAAGTTTCTACGGCGCGGCGTGACAAGGCACCCGATCCCTTGGTCTAAGCTCTCAAGGTTGCAGGCATTTCAATAGGGACCGGGTGCCTGGGGCACAGAGATCACATCCCCGGAATTTTCTTGTTTTAGTCCCTCATGCCTCGGTTGCTGCACGACCAAACTCCAGGAGTGAGGCACAGCCTTTGGCATACTGAATGAGGCGATCGACCATATCGCCCTCAAGCCAAGCGCTCTTGGGCAGCGGGGTCTGCGCAATAAAGCTTTTGAGCTTCAAATAGTCGGCATAGTCGTGCTGGTCATAGTCTTCATAGCCGCGTGGCATAGAGGAGAGGGTATCCTCATCACTCAGCGATAAACCGGCATCGGCGAGGTCTTGCAAGACTTGGGCAAAGGCCTCGGGCTCTTCGAGAATGCTGTCGCGGATAGGGGCAAGCTCTCCCGCCTTCAGCTTGTAGAACCCGCACGCGATCATGCCACCTGAGCGATCGAGGTGAACATAAAGCACGCCTTCCTTTTCGGATTTTTTACCCGATGGCGTCAGCACTCCGCTTACATGGGTGCTGTAGGGCGATTTATCTTTAGAGAAACGGATGTCTCGATTTTGACGAAACATCGTTTTCGCACTGCCGACCAAGGGCAGGTCGGTTTCAGCAAGGCCATCCGTCACCAGCTCTAGCATGTGGGCAAACGGCTTCCGCAGGTAAGACTCAAATTCCTTGCGGTGCTCGTCGTACCAAGCCTTCTCGTTGTTGTCGGCCAGACCCTCTAGCAAGTCGAAGGACTTCGGGGTGAAATTAAGCTCCATCATCAATAAGTCTCAGGAAGATGTCGTGAACTGGCCAACTCAGACACAGCGACCAAAAGCTTGCAGCCTTGTTGCACTGGCACATCAGCAGCACCGGCTAAGCCGTGCCTCTGCCATTTCAAAGCCATGCCAAACGTTCGACAATGTTGCAGAAAACTGCATGGAAGTTACACTTATTCATAATTATCACGACATCAATTATTAAACAAATATAAAATTAGAATAATTCCATACCTTTTTTGGTATCTATGAACCTCAAAACGTTACGTTCCTTTATCGTTCTGGCCGAAGAATTGCACTTTGGTCGAGCAGCCCACCAGTGCGGCATCTCGCAACCCGCCATGAGTCGCCTCATTAGCGAGTTAGAGGCTGAGCTGGGCGTTAAGCTGCTCAGTCGTACCTCTCGCGAAGTGTCCCTAACTCAGGCTGGTAGAGGGTTCCTCGAATCGGCAAAGAAGGCGGTTGCCTATGCCGACATGGCGGTTCGAGCCGCACAAGCCGGAGCCATTGACGGTATTGATTCGTTAACGGTGGGAATGATCATTGGAACGGCTCAGCCCCCTGTCGGTGAGCTGATTGCCCGATTCAGGAAGGCTCACCCCGAGACGCGGGTGACGCTATGCCAGATTGATGAACGCTCCATTGGTTCAGCGCTGGCGGATGGCGACATTGATGTGGCGATCGCCTGGGAAGTCTCCATTCCCACTGGACTCCATCGCCATCGCCTCGGCACGGTGCCTATGGCGGTGCTGGTGCAAACGGGTCATGTCCTTGAGCAAAAGGAACCCGTGCGTTTAGCGGACCTGGCGGGCTATCCCATCATCCTGCCCGCGCGCGATCGCCAACCTATTATCTACGACACCTATCGGCAATATGCCGCCGAAGCCGGGTTTGAACCCAACATTGCGATCGATGTATCGACCTTGGCCGATACCTTTGCGATGGTCGCTGGCGGTGTCGGCGTCGGAAATGCCCCGATCGTACCGGGTCTCACCTATCCGGGCGTCTCGGTCTTAGAACAACACCCGCCACTCGTGTTTAGCTACGAGCTGGCCTGGGCCCATACCCTGCCCTCGGTAGAGAGCTTGCTCGCACTCTGCTAGTCGATGCACCGCACAAAAAAATGGGACTCAGCGTATAGCATCTGAGTCCCGATTATGAGGAGTAACGTTTTAGAAACCCGATGCCTCGGAGCGATCGGGTGTTTGGCGATCGCCCTTAGTTGCCGTGGTCAACCAGATTTTCTAGTTGGTTGTCTACGGAGCTAACAAACGCGCCATCTTCCAGAACTTCAGCAGAGAGCCGACCAGAAGCGATCGCCGCTTCAATCACGTCTTCGGCTACGATATCGCCTGTAGCGATGCCCGATTCCAGCGCCCCATAGCCAGGGATACCCGCTTCACCAAAGCTACCGCGATAGGCCAAGCTAGTGACTTGGAACGGCGTCAGTTGAGTCTTGGTCATTTCAGCGGCTTCAGCAACGGAAGCCCAAGCAGTAGTGGCAATAACGAGGGAAAGCGCAGTGGTTGCAACGTTCATGATTTGTGTCCTTTAAAGTGTGAGGTGTAAGAGTGTGTGCGGTATTTGAGCGCTGAGACTTTGGGGGGGGTGTGAAGTGTGCCTCAGCGTCGATTCACTTGTAATACGACCCCAAGCTCAGTTCGGATGCCGTTTTTCTCGTGATTTAGCGGTGTCTATAGAGTGATCTGCATCACATGTCATGCGCCCGCTGCATGGCAACGGGCGCAAACGATCCGTAAACGACAAACGATCCACAAACGACATTGGAAGCTTATGCCAATAGCCGTAAGCCTCAAGGCTTATGACAAGATATCGAACGGTTATTCCCGCGAATGCGGGGATCCAGAAAGGTTGAAGGCAGTGAGCAATACTATCGAATCCGGCTGAAGGACCGAAATAATCATTTGCGCCCGCTGCAGTGCAGCGGGCGCAAATGATTTTGGGTTTTACGGCTATTTAACCGGATTCGATATAAACGTTTGATGGATACCCATTTGCATGGGCATGATGGAACCTTAAAGTTCTATCCTGGCCGCCTCAAGCTATAGCGCTGTGCGCGTTGGTTAAGTACGGTTGTGTGGGGCGCGCCGCGCCACACACAACCCTTTTTTATAATTGATGTGGTTGCAGACCGCTATATATTTCAATGGATTTGGTATCAGTGACTGGGCATTGCCGATGCGGGGTATAGAAGCCTCATTCAAGCTCTGTTTCCGGGCGACTGCTTAGATCACGGGCAAAGCTTTGATACGCAAGACGATCGCCAAAATCCATTAACCGCGCACTCACCTCAACAGAAATGACGCCACCATTCTTGCGGCGCAAGGAATGGTTGAATAGGGCACTCCCGGTTCGTTCAAGTTGCGGAACCACAACTGATTGAAAATGTTCCGTTGCCTTAGGCGTTTGGATGTCCTCTAATACCATCTGGAACAATTCTTTGCGTGTGTAGCGTAGGCGTCGAGCTGTCTTGAGGTTAGCATCAAGGATCCGATGGGTTTCGACATCAACAATAAAGATGAGATCATTGGCAAGCTCAAACATGGCATTGCATTGGTTCAGAGCTTCTTGCAACTCCAATTCGGCTTGTTTCCGTTGGGTGAAATCAACAGCCGTACCAACCACCCCGATAACGGCACCTGTATCCCCATGAATGGGGCTGAGGGTGTAATCGTAGTAGCGCGTTGTATGGCCAGATGTTACGGCCACCTCTGTCGAGCTAAGTTTGCCAAACGCCAGAACCGTTCCAACCTGGGTCAAATTGACGTCCAAAAACTCCTGCGGGATCGCAACATGATGATATCGTCGACCCAATAGCTCTCGCTGTTCAACCCCCCAAACTCTGGACGCAAACGGACTCACATAGGTCAAATGTCCGGAGCGATCGCAAATAAAAACAAGTTCAGGGATAGCCGCGAAGAGCTGATCAAACGCTTGCAACTGATACTCAATTTGCAGCGCGAGTTGCTGTGGGTTGTGGGCCGCCTCTGCATTGAGAAATGTTGTTTGGGGTAAATGCGGCAGGACATCTGTTAATGGGGGCAGCAGCTTACTTGAAGTTGGGGTTGAATCCGCCATGATTTCAAGAATCGCTGCATCCTGATCCTGAGAAGGCCCAGGAGGAGTATCGAGCTTTGTCCCAATTAGAGAGTTCACGTCTTTTAGCGATTGCAAAGCTTGTTGAATCGCTACAACAAAGTTGCTTGTGTAATTCTGCAAATGGGTCTGCGCTTGAGTAATACCCCGTGGGGCTAAGGATTCAACTTCTTCCCGCAGAGTATTAATCTGCTGCTGTACTGATGCAATCGTAGTATTGGCCGATATAGGAGCCGATGCTCCATAGACTTCGGCAATGGCTTCGATCACTAAATCTGTTTTCGTCTTGCCAGAGCGATTTGCATGGATCTCCAGGGTTTTAATGAGATCCTGAGGAAACCTGAATGAAACGGTTCTGTTTGTCATAGACCCTCAGCAGTCCAATTCTCCGTAGTGGACAGGCGTAAGAAATGCTTTTGAATTGATATTGATGTCGCTGAATGGCGGCTAATTCCCTCAAGTCCCGAATGAGAGCTAAGGAACATTAGCTCTCATTTCGAGACTTCTGGGAAGACTAATTGTATTGCATCCAAATACATGATATTCCCTCATCCCGAAGGCCGCACCCTTTTAGCCCTTTTCAATTACTCTTATTAGAAGATAATTGGATCAACCACTTCCCTGCTTTGATAGCTATTCCATGACAGCAACCTTCTATAGAAAAATCATTGCTTCGGATTTTAGTTACAAAGCTTCTTTGAAGAGCATTCGGTCGACTATGAGATTGACGCGCCATTGATTACTTAGTAGGCCATAAGCTTATACCTACAACCAATAGATTCTGAGAAGCGACTTACTAAAATACAGTGCTAGTACTTGTATCGACATTCACTTTCTACCTTGCACAACGCTGGTGGGGCAATAGAAAGCTATGAAAACTAACACCCAGAGTGGAGTGTGCGAGGGAGCTTAACGCTGAGCAAGCATAGAAATAGACAAAACTCTATACTCATTTAAGTCTATCCAGCCACTCATCTATACTCCACCTGTAAATTACATTTTTTCAACAAAGAATTACAAGGTAGTTTGACTGAAAATTATAAGAACAATAATTGCAACCTACGTAATTTTTCTGAAAATCCTGAGGGAGTCTTAATAGTTCTTCAAGTACATCTACTGACTTCAATCTTTGCCGTCTGGATATAAACCAACCTTATCCAAGGTATCAATCTATGATCGCAATGTGCCTGCTGAGACGGTCAGGTTTGGCTATCCATACGAGGATTGGCAAGGGTTTCAAGGGCTAGGATGACCCAGCAATCATCAAGATCATCGTGGTAGGCGATCGCCTTGATCGTAATATGGCGAATCTCTCCATTCTTACAACGGAAGCGATACGTCGTACTCGCAACACCAACATCACGAAGATGTTGAAGGAAGGGTTGCACAATAGTCACCCAATCCTCAGAGAGCATTTCTGAGAACCATAAGCTTGGAGTTTGCGTCAGCTCTTCAGACGTATAGCCAAATACCTGCTCACAGCCCGCAGAAATAAAATCTATTTTAGTCTCACCATTGGGATAGTGACGAAAGCGACCAATGGCAAAATCAAGGTCATCGAGCAACTGAGTGAGAGACCTTTCAGAGCGCTGTATTAACTCTTCAAGAATTTTGCGATCGCTAATATCCAGCGTAATCCCATCAACCATAATATCGCCCTGCTCATTGCGATAAAGATGTGCAATGCTGTTAACCCAAAGAACATTGCCCTTGTTATTGACAACGCGATACTCCAAGTCCCATGGCTGTAGTGAGCTTTGGTGTTCCCTCAGTCTCGCTTCAAACCACGGACGATCCTCAGGATGAACTTTTCGAAACAAAATGTTTGGATCGGCCATGGTCTGCTCAGGAGAGTATCCACTAATCTGCAACTCACCATCACTGACATAAGGAAGTGAAATATCTCCATTAGCATGGAGGATAAGCCGATAAATAGCACCGGGTACATTTGCCGCAATACTCTCAATTTGTTGCTGCTGCTGTTGTAGGGTTATCTCTGCCTGCTTACGCACGGTGATATCTCGTGCAAAGCTTTGGATACAAAGTTGATCGCCGTATTCAATGAGTCTTGCAATAACCTCTACCGGAAAAGTTGACCCATTCTTACGGCGATACTCATCCTCATAACTCACATCTCCATCGAGTTCCATAAGTCTGACGAGGGTTCGCCACCGCTCCAAGTTCGGATGCGCTTCCATCTTGTAGAGGGAGTATGCAAGCAGCTCATTCCGCAAATAGCCTAATTTGCGAACAGCCGCCCAATTTGCATCTAAAATTTCATAGCTCGATGCATCGAGAATTAGGATGATGTCACTGGTCGCTTCAAATAATGCTTGATACTTTGCTTCGGCGACTTGCAGTGCAACCTCTGCTCGTTTGCGTTCGGTAATATCTTTGGCAATAAATATCGCGGCTTCACTCCTATCTTGCGCATCGTAGATAAGGCTAAAGGTATATTCATAATCTTTATTAGTTGTGCTCTGGCCAAGCGTCGAAAGTCGAAATTCTCCTGTCGTAGGATGCCTACTGAAAAAGACTTCGCGGTGATCGGCACTAAGCTGCCGAATTATTTCTGGGAATAGGGTCGTCTGTTCAAGGGTTTGACCTATTAATTGATCGCGACTCCTACCAAAGGAGCGAGCTGTCATCTCATTGATATGAATGAACCGACCATCTGGATCTTGCACAAACACCAAATCAAGTGACGCGAGTAATATCTCGTCGATACTCCGCACCGGGAACCTCTCTCAATTCTTAACGCCTGACATAGCGGTTATAGCTTTGGAAGTTGCATAGAGTCTTCTGTGCTTTTTGCTACATTGTCTTCGGAAAATAATGAAACATTGGTACAAACAACATCGGCAGATACCTCCACCCAAACTCCATATCTTTGACGTGCCGCTGTGATAATGACCGACCATTGACCTTGCTCACCCAAGCACATGCCAAGAGCAAAAGCCTCGCCCCGCGCCCCAGTATCAAAGTAGTTCACCAGTTTGAAGAGCTGCTGCTTAAACGCAAACCCTTGATAAAGCCCACCATGGTAATGGAACACGAATGGTCGGATGATCGACTCATCTAAAAGAACGGGAGTCATACTTACACCTACGACCGCATTGCATGTATTGCATCTATGCACAGAGTAACCAATTTTCTGGGGAATTCAAGAGACCTGCTTGAAAAATTTATCAAAGCTATAAAATTTTGAGCGCAATCGAATAATAAGAACAGTTATTCGCAAGACAAGACGCAATACGACTCCTCTCACAAGGTATTTCTTCGATTAGTCATGCCAATGATTAGCAATACCAAAATGTTGCGCAGGTATTGCTAAAACGTCAGCGCTAAGAGAAACGATTGGGTGTTACATCCGCGTTAGAAACGCTGCGGGGAAAAAATGGCCGTGATAGGGTAACGGGATATTTGAGGAACCTGCGATCGCCCCCGGAAAGGAAGAACTGCAATGGATGTAAAAGCTGCCGTCGCCCTAGAAGCTGGAAAGCCCCTGAGCATCGAAACACTTCAGTTGGAAGGCCCAAAAGCTGGGGAAGTGCTAGTAGAAATCAAAGCCACAGGCATCTGCCATACCGATGCTTACACTCTGTCTGGCGCAGATCCAGAAGGACTGTTTCCCGCGGTGCTCGGTCATGAGGGTGCAGGGATCGTTGTAGAGGTGGGGCCAGAGGTCAAAAGCCTCAAGCCAGGGGATCATGTCATTCCCCTCTATGTACCTGAGTGTCGCAATTGTGAATACTGCCTCAGCGGCAAGACCAACCTCTGTCAGGCCATCCGGCTAACCCAAGGCAAAGGGCTGATGCCCGACGGCAGTAGCCGCTTTTCCTTGGATGGTCAGAAGCTATTTCACTACATGGGTACATCCACCTTTGCTAACTACACCGTGGTACCCGAAATCGCCCTAGCCAAGATTCGTGAAGACGCCCCTTTCGAGAAGGTCTGCTACATCGGCTGCGGAGTCACGACGGGGATCGGCGCGGTGATCAACACAGCAAAAGTAGAACCCGGCTCAAATGTCATCGTGTTCGGCTTGGGCGGCATTGGTCTGAACGTAATACAGGCGTGCCGCATGGTGGGAGCCAGCATGATTGTGGGGGTAGATTTGAACCCCAAGAAGCGGGCGATCGCCGAAAAGTTTGGCATGACTCACTTCGTCAACCCTAAAGAGGTCGAGGGGGATCTGGTTCCCTATCTCGTAGAGTTGACTAACGGTGGAGCTGACTACACCTTCGAGTGCATCGGCAACGTCAACGTCATGCGTCAGGCCTTGGAATCCTGCCACAAGGGCTGGGGCGAGAGCGTGATCATCGGTGTGGCCGGAGCCGGACAGGAAATCAGCACCCGTCCGTTTCAGCTAGTGACAGGTCGCGTTTGGCGGGGCACAGCATTTGGTGGCGCGAAGGGGCGCACCGATGTTCCCAAAATCGTAGATTGGTATATGGATGGCAAGATCAATATCGACGACCTGATTACCCATGTCATGCCGCTGGAACAAATCAACCATGCCTTCGATTTAATGCATGAAGGGGAATCCATTCGCTCTGTTGTGACATTCTGATGCTCTTTGAAGCGCCCTTACCGCATCCTGTTCCAGAAGTTGTTTCGGATCTTTCCTTCTAGCTGGAGGAAAGAGAGCTAGACAGCCTGGCTCCATTCGCGCTTCTGCTTACCCTGTCCATCAATCTATTACTCAATAATCCTGTGCCATGAGTTCTGACTTGACTGCACTCAATACCCACCAATGCTTTGGAGGGAAATTGGGCTTCTATCAGCATGAATCTTCGGCTTGCGATGGCCCGATGCGGTTTGCGGTGTATCAGCCGCCTCAAAGCAGTGACCAGCCTTTGGCTGTGCTCTACTTCCTCTCGGGACTGACTTGCACCGAAGAAAACTTCATGGTGAAAGCTGGGGCACAACACTACGCCGCTGAGCAGGGGTTGATGCTGGTTGTCCCTGACACCAGCCCACGCAATACAGGCACTCCCGGCGAGGACAACGATTGGGACTTTGGCACCGGAGCAGGCTTCTACCTCAACGCTACGGAACAACCTTGGAGTCAGCATTACCGTATGTACGACTACGTGGTGCAAGAGCTGCCCCAAGTGATTGCGGCAAATTTTGCAGTGAAGGGCGATCGCCAGGGCATTTTTGGCCATTCGATGGGCGGACATGGGGCGTTAGTTTGCGCGCTGCGGAATCCCGATCGCTACCTCTCGCTCTCTGCCTATGCCCCCATCTCAGCTCCGACTCAATGCCCTTGGGGGCAAACCGCCTTCAGCCGCTACCTGGGATCTGACACCTCGACCTGGAAGGCTTACGATGCTACAGAGCTAATACTGGCAAATGGGGGGTGGAAGAGCGATCGCACCATCCTCATCGACCAGGGGGATGCCGATACTTTCCTGCACCAACAGCAACTTCTCCCCGACAAGTTTGAAGCGGCCTGTCAGCAGGTAGGGCAACCGCTGAACCTACGCATGCAACCGGGCTATGACCACGGTTACTACTTCATCGCCACGTTCATGGAAGACCATATCCGCCACCATGCTGCGGTTCTTTGCCAGTAATCCCTGGGCATCAACCGTGATCCCAGTCCAAAATTCGCACCGATGGATGGAGGAGCCCTCGCCAAAGGGAAGCATACGGGTGAACGGTCTGGACAGGCTGCCCATCCTGGAAGAGCGATCGCCCCTCGTTTGCCCATTGAAAAATTGAGCCTTCCAGATTCATGACCTGAGAAAACCCTGCCATTTGGAGCTGCTGTACAAACTGAGCCGACCGATAGCCTACCGAGCAGTAGGCCACGATCGGCATATCCCCTTCGATGGGTAGATGGTGAACCGCCTCTACTGTGGGAGTATGGTAAGCGTTTGGCAAATGGCTAACAGCAAACTCCTCAACCTCCCGTACGTCCAGCAGAGTGGGAGGATTGGGTTGTTCAAGCCAGTCAGCTAAGGCGTCCGTCGAAATCGAGCGAACATGGGTGAACCGCCATCGAACCAGTTGGCGAACCAGTCCCCAGGCAAGATTCCGTAGTGTTTTCGAAAGCGAAGGAAGACGTAGCATAGCGAGAGAAGGCTGGAATTTAGCATTCAGCGGGTTAT
The DNA here is from genome assembly GCA_039819245.1 of Cyanobacteria bacterium J06638_20. Taxonomy (GTDB): domain Bacteria; phylum Cyanobacteriota; class Cyanobacteriia; order Elainellales; family Elainellaceae; genus Vacuolonema. Next base: position 38,515 of record JBCBSJ010000007.1, on the reverse strand, counting down.
ACCAATTCTACGAAAACCAAAGCCAGATTATTTTTTGAAAGCCGCGCACTGCGCGGCTTTCAAAAAATAATCTGTAGTGGGTTCTTAGCGAATTGGTATTACTAGGGATACGTTGCAAGCTTTTAGGAGCAGTATGGTGGATTTTGCGCCGTGGGATGAGTTGCTACGCACCTATGTCGATGCCACAGGGCACGTCGCCTATGACCGCTGGCAACAGGAGGCGATCGCCACCTTGGATGATTGGTTGGCCTCCCTGCGCGGAACAACCCTGAGCCAATTACCGGGGGATGAACAATTAGCGCTATTGATCAATGTCTACAATGCGCTGACGATTCGGCAAGTGTTGGAGTCATATCCCATCGACTCGGTGTTCCCAAAAGTCTGGGAAGTACCGAACCTCTGGTCATTCTGGCGCTTTTTCACGCGATCGCTCTATGCCCTGGACGAAGAACCCCTCAGCCTCAACCAAATTGAGCATGGCATTTTGCGGCGCTGGTTTCGAGAGCCCCGCATTCACTTTGCACTGGTCTGCGCTTCATTGGGGTGCCCCCAGCTTCGCAACGAGGCCTATTGGGGCGATCGCGTCAAAACCCAACTAGAAGAAGATGCGCAGCGCTTTATTTACAACCCCGATAAGGTACGTTATGTCAGTGACAAGAAAACACTGTATTGCAGCAAGATTTTCCGCTGGTACGGTCGCGATTTTCTGAAAGTGGCGGCATCCGTTCCCGACTACATCGGGCAGTATTTACCTGACGTTCGTACCACCAAACCTCTGACCATTCGCTATCTTCCCTATGACTGGAGCCTGAATCAGCGCACCTCATCGTAGAAACGCTTCAAGGTTTTTGAAGGCACGCCCAACCCCCAAAGGAAACCCACCATCACATAAATCAGGTTGGCTTTGAGGATGCCCCACTTGGCAACACGGCGATCGCAGGATTGTACGACACGATTGATCTGCCGAATCTCACCCAAGCGACAGAGCTTGAGACACAAATCCGCCTCCTCCATAATTTCCAGGGTGGAATCAAAGCCTCCACAGCGCCAAAAATCATCCCGGCGGCAAAACATCACTTGATCCCCAAATAACAACCGCAAGCCATTGCGAACGAACAGATGGGGGCGAAAGAGCAGCGGCGCGTAGTAGGTTTTCAGAACATTATGGAAACTGGTGATCCAGCGGGTGGTTCGGTGTCCCGTCATCAGGGAAATGAAGCCACCGCAGGCGATCGCCGGATTGGCTAACGTCTTCTCGATAACCGCCATACCATCATCCGGGAGCAGCGTGTCGGCATGCAAGAAGCAGAGAATCGACCCACTGGCCTTCGCCGCCCCCAAATTCATCTGGCTGGAACGACGGGCTTGGGAGGCATGCAGGAGCGTGACGGGAAACTGAGTAGCGATCGCCTGGGTGCCATCGGTGCTCCCGCCATCCACGATCAAAATTTCTTGGGGCGATGGGTACAAAATGCTGAGACAGCGCAAGGTGCGTTCTAGGCATTGCGCCTCGTTCAGCGTGGGAATGATAATTGAGACCGCCATCCTTCTCCAAATTCCATGCAACGCAACAATCTCGCGTTTTATGATCAGCAAGCGGCACAGTGGTGGGATGAAGCCGCTACGGTCTATCCCCTCCGCCGCCTCAATCCCTTGAGGTTCCAATACTTTGATCGTTACATATCGACGTGGGCTGGGCGATCTGTCCTGGATGTGGGCTGTGGGGGTGGCTACACCTGTGAGTTTTTGGCCCAACGCGGCGCAATGGTTTGGGGCATCGACCAATCAGCATCCTGTATCGAGGCCGCACGCGACCATGCTCAAGCGGAAAACCTGACGATCGCCTACACGCAAGGGCTGGCCGAACAGCTCCCATTTGAGGCGGAGCAATTTGATACGGTGGTCTGCGTCGATGTGCTGGAACATGTGGAACGTCCTAGGCAGGCGATCGCCGAAATCAGCCGCGTCCTCAAACCGGGTGGCTACTTTTGCTTCGACACCATTAACCGCACCTGGCAGTCGCGGCTGGTAATGATTACGTTACTGGAAGACCTGCTGCGGGAAATTCCGCGCGGCATCCACGACTGGCGAAAGTTTCTTACCCCAGAGGAGGTGCAGGAGCATATGGCATCGACAGGCTTGGAGGCGATCGCCCTCAATGGCTTCAATCTCTTCGGTAGCAGCATCGGCGAAAAACTAGGAGCGTTACGCCACTACTGGCGTACAGGGGAATTTCGCGTGCGGTTCGATGCGGATACGTCCGTCATGTTCATCGGTGTAGGGCAGAAGCAGATTGCGTCATGGGAACGCAGATAAACGCGGATAGATGCAGATAGCGGGCAAAGTCAATCTCAGGCCTCGCTGGGGTTAATTTGCATCATTTGCCAAGTGACATAGGTCCCAATGGGACTCCAGAGCAAATAGGGAATAAGCAGATAGCCAGCAGGCTTGGAGATGGGGAATACAAAAAAGGCGAGGGCGATCGCAATCACTAGCCCAGATGCGCCAATCCAGAAGCCAACCCGTAAGCGCCGAGTCATCAGCATCACCGGAGTATAGGCCAGCGTAACCAGCTCCAGCACAAGATAGCCTGCCATCAGTCGCCAGATAGGAGCAGTGCCTGGAGCCATATTCCAGACCATGCTGGCTGAAATAGCGCCACAGGTAAAGATCGTCGTCCAGATGAGGGGGATAGCCCATTCAAACGTGAGCCAGTCGGGGCGCTGCAGTCGACGAAACCACTGAGCACCCGTTTGGTCAACGAGACTGCCGCTCAGTAAAGCCAGACCAAAGGCAATACCGCCAATTACGAGCCAGGACGGAATCATAACTACCTCCTCATGCAACATTGCCAGGACTCTTGCAAGACTTGCGTAGGCCTGATAGCGAAAATCACGACATATCCTGGCGGAATCATAAATGACGAACCATCAAAAAAGCCTCCACTTGTCGGTGGAGGCTTTGATTAAACCCAATAACTCCCTTACAGAGCGTTACCGCGAGGCAGTACCTCTTCGGGGAATTCAAAGTTTTCGTGAGGCTGATCCTGAGGTGCCATCCAGGCCCGGATGCCCTCGTTCAGCAGAATGTTCTTCGTGTAGAACGTCTCAAATTCAGGGTCTTCAGCCGCTCGGATCTCCTGCGAGACGAAGTCATACGCCCGCAGATTGAGCGCCAGTCCCACGATTCCAATAGAGCTCATCCACAAACCCGTTACCGGCACAAACAACATGAAAAAGTGCAACCAACGCTTGTTGGAAAACGCAATCCCAAAAATCTGCGACCAGAAACGATTCGCCGTCACCATCGAGTAGGTCTCTTCCGACTGCGTTGGGTTGAACGCTCGGAAGGTGTTCGCGTTGTCGTCATCTTGGAACAAGGTGTTCTCCACCGTCGCTCCGTGAATCGCACACAACAGCGCGCCACCCAAAATGCCTGCCACTCCCATCATGTGGAAGGGATTCAGCGTCCAGTTGTGGAACCCTTGCAAGAACAGCAGGAAGCGGAAAATCGCCGCTACCCCAAAGCTAGGGGCAAAGAACCAGCCTGACTGCCCCAAGGGGTACATGAAGAATACTGAAACAAACACCGCAATCGGTCCACTGAAGGCGATCGCGTTGTACGGACGAATCCCCACCAGACGAGAAATCTCAAATTGACGGAGCATGAAGCCAATCAAACCAAAGGCGCCGTGCAGGGCAACGAAGGCCCACAAACCGCCCAGTTGGCACCAGCGGGTGAAGTCCCACTGCGCTTCAGGACCCCACAGGAACAGCAGGGAATGGCCCAAGCTGTTAGGGGGAGTGGATACCGCAACGGTCAAGAAGTTGCAGCCTTCCAGGTAGGAAGATGCCAGACCGTGGGTATACCAAGACGTAACAAACGTCGTGCCAGTCAGCCAGCCACCCAGTGCCAGGTACGCACAGGGGAATAGCAAGATACCAGACCAGCCGACGAAGACAAAGCGGTCACGCTTGAGCCAGTCATCGAGGATGTCAAACCATCCCCGCTGCTCTTGCGCCCGTCCCATTGCTATGGTCATAGCGCGGTTCTCCAAATCGACAAACGTAAATAAACGGGAGATTAACAAACAATGAGTCCATCATTCACATCCTGCGCTCTAGCAAAGCTTGTAACCTTGTGATGCAGAAAATGACAATGTGAACGATAAGGTTTACTTTTCTTTACCGTTTTATCATTATACCGATCTCCCCTGGGTTGACCAGTCCATTGCCCGATGAATGATGAAACGGGCTGAATAATGCTGCCCATGTTGCACTCGCATGGGTTGCCTCAATCCATCGAACATGCGTTGAGCTTCGGTTACACAAATGAGATCCAGCCCGACAGTTGTTCTCTGGTTTACAATTTGCCTGTCATTGGCTCTTTCCATATGTAATGTAGGGGGCAACAAGGGTCGGGATGTAACGGCTAAGTAAAGCGCTGAGTGCCTTTTAGGTGGGCGATCGCGCCTCTTCTCCATCCAATTCTGAGAAAGATGGCTCCCCGCTGCAATGCTCTCTCATCTGCTCCAGCCCCCAGCCCTAGAGGACTAAGGCGAGCCTCGTGTACCTCCGACTCAATCTGTTGATGGTGTGAGCGCATTACCCTTGCTATCCAAATCAGCTGAGTCCTACAAACATTTGACATACTGGTAAATAGTTCATACTGAAAGTTCATTAGGACAGGGGATTGCTCATCCATGTTCATGATTGATATCGTTCTCAAAAACACACCGTCTATTCTCTCTGTCCAACGCAAGGAAGCCGAGGGAGCAGATGAGGTGTACAAGCAAGTCATCGAGGCACTGAAGTCCGGTAACCCAGCGCTCATCGAGTTGACCTGTGAAAAGGAAGTTGGCAAGCGCTTTACCTTCCAGGCCAGCGAAGTTCTAGCGGTGCAAGTCACCGACAAATCCAGCGCGGGTAGCACCTCTGGCCGTCCGCCAGGATTCTTTGCCCTCACGGCCTCCGCTGAGTAGAGCAGGAGCTATGACCTCACAGGCGATCGCCACCCAAAGCCTTTCCTTTGGCTGGACAGCGGAAACGCCTGTCCTTCGCTCCTGCTCGTTAGAGGTGCCCCGTGGCGAGTTTTGGATGCTGCTGGGCACCAATGGCAGCGGAAAATCGACCTTACTGAAGCTGCTGGGGGGTCTGCTTACTCCCCAGGAGGGAACTCTCGAAATCATCCAGCCCCTCGGGTTTGTGTTTCAAAATCCCGACCACCAACTGGTGATGCCGACCGTTGCGACGGATGTAGCCTTCGGACTGGCCTACGACAACCTCTCCACCCTAGAAGTGCGGCATCGGGTCTTTGAGGCATTGGCAGCGGTGAATCTTAACCACCTCCAGCGACGCCCTATCTATGCCCTCAGTGGAGGGCAAAAGCAGCGGGTGGCGATCGCCGGGGCATTGGCTCGTCACTGTGAAGTCTTACTCCTCGACGAACCCACCGCCCTCCTCGACCCCGAAAGCCAAATCGACTTGGTACAGCAGGTTAAACACCTGGTTAAAGAGCGTGGGCTGACAGCACTCTGGGTCACACATCGATTGCGCGAACTCGACTTCTGCGATGGGGCGTTTTTGCTCGACCAGGGTCATGTGATTGATCAGGGGGATCCCGAACGCCTGAAGCGCCGACTGATGCAGCTTCAGAGCAACGTCGCGTAAGTAGTTACAGTTGGCAGCAACGTACTCGGATCTAAAGTCCAAATCTTTTTTATTTGTTTAGATTTCATTTACATATCGCAATAAATCACGGCATGATAGAGGAATAGGGATAACTGATCCACTCGCTCCTGTTCCTCCCATGCCACGGAAGAAACCCCCATCCCTCTTATTAGTGGATGGCTACAACATAATTGGCAGCTGGGCTGACTTGACCCAACTGAAAGACACGGTCAGCCTGGAAGCTGCGCGGCGACAGTTGATTGAAGATCTTCTCGGCTTTAGTGCTTCGCGCAATTACCATACCGAAGTCGTCTTCGATGCCCACTATCAGCGACGACCAGCGGCACGTGAAACCCTGACGTCTTACTTCACAGTGGCCTACACGGAATATCTACAAACCGCCGATACCTACATTGAGGCACGCTGCGCCCGGCTCCGCCCGGAAATGCATCGACAACATGTGATCGTCGCCACCTCCGATCGCAGCCATCAGCAAACCATTTTGGGCTTCGGTGCGAGCTGGATGTCATCCCTACAACTACAAACGGAAGTAACCGTCGCCGCAACACAAATGCAACGGCAGCGGCAGAAAACTGCCCCCTCATCAGGTCGCTTTTTGTTCAAAAGCCTGGATCCATCCGCTCAAAAGAAGCTCTCAGATATGCGTATGGGAATTTCCGATCCGGAGGCTTCAAAAAAATCGACAATTTCCAAATCAAACCTTGCCAAAGAGGAACATTTCTAGATAGTATGAGATTCGCGTTCCTCCGTAGCTCAGCGGTAGAGCGGTCGGCTGTTAACCGATTGGTCGCTGGTTCGAATCCAGCCGGGGGAGTTTAACCGAAAACCAAGCATTTATAATCTGGGGTGTGATGTTTGTGCATTACGTTTCTCCAGGTTGAGCGGCTTTTTGTTGAAAAAATCTTGATTAAGTAAAGAAGCTAGTTCAAGCAGTTGAGAAACCCTAACTGTCTCAGAGCACTGTGACAATCTGATGAGGGAGGGCGATCGCACGCTTCCCCCTGTACACTGGTAGCCCTCTGCTTACAGAATATGACGTATTAGGGAAAAACAAGATTGCGTTTGAACATGAGCGAGGTTGGCATTGAAGACAGGGGTGGACAGAGCCCAGGAACGGGGACAGATCAGGTGGCTGTGGCTTTGGATTGCATTGGGTTTGATGCTGCGCTTTACGTGCCTGACGGGGAAAGCTGTCTGGACGGATGAATTTGCGACCCTCGTTTTTAGCTTAGGTAATAGTTTTCGCACTATTCCACTGGATCAGGTGATGCCCCTGGCCGATCTGCTAGCTCCACTGCAACCCTCGCCCGATGCGACAGCACAAGATGTAGTGCAGCACTTAACCACCGAGAGCAATCATCCGCCACTCTACTTTCTATTGAATTTTTGGTGGCTCCAGCTTTTTCCGCCTCGTCCTGATGGATTAGCCTCCGTTTGGGCGGTGCGATCGCTCGCAGCTCTGTTTGGGGTGCTATCCATTCCAGCAATGTTTGGCCTCAGCTGGCTGGCGTTCCGCTCTTGGCGCATGGCTCATCTAGCTGCCGTTCTTACCACTGTTTCCCCCTTTGGCGTATACCTGGCACAGGAGGCACGCCACTATACCCTGCCAATTCTCTGGGTCATTGCCTCCCTCGCCTGCTTGGTCGTTGTTGTTCGCAAACTCGTGCGGGGTAGCCCGCCTCCCTGGTGGGTTTGCTGGAGCTGGATTGTAGTCAACGGCTTAGGGATGGCCACCCACTATTTCATCGGCATCACCCTAGCGGCGGAAGGAGCCATCCTTTTGGCCACGGCTCTTTGGCAACGGCAGCGAGATGGGCATCTGAAACCAACGCTTTGGCTACGGGTTGGGCTGGCGATCGCCGGAACACTGGCTAGCATCCTGATTTGGATTCCGGTGGTGCAAAATGTCGAAGGTAGCGAACTTACGGAGTGGATCTCCCGCCCCAGACAAGGCCTGTGGGATTGGATGGAGCCCGTTGGTCGCTTGCTCACAAGCTGGGCGACTATGCTCTATGTCATGCCCGTACAAGCGAAGCAATCTTGGCTGGCTCTCCTTTCGGGGATTATCGGTGTAGGGCTGTTTGGTTGGACAACGATTCATCTGTATCGCGGTTGGCGCGCGGCTCAACAGGAGCATGGCTCACTTCCCATGAATGTTATGGTCGGTTTTGCGGCTGGGGCGATCGCCATCATCCTGGGCGTCACCTACGGGCTAAACTATGACCTCACCCTCGCCTTCCGCTACGCCTTCCTTTACTACCCAGCAATCCTGCTCCTGATAGCAGCTGCCCTATCCGCCTACTCTCCAAAGGTATTAAATAAAGCGCTCCCTATCGCTTTACCAGGATTTTGGATAAAGTTCAGACGCCTTCTATTGCAACCCTCCCGACACCAGTTCGCTGTCCTTGTCTTGGGTATTAGCCTGCTCAGTTCCATCCTGGTCGTCTTTAACCTGGGCTTTTTGAAAACCCACCAGCCCGATCGGGTCGTGTATTGGATGGAAGATGATGCAAGTGATCGCACCCTCATTGCCATGACCCACCGCACCCATGCTCAAACCGGGCGCTTGATGGGAATTGGATTAGAGTGGCGGCAAGTTATTCCCGATGTGGCCGAGCCGGAGGTGCTGCTGGCTCATCAGACTGCCGATGATCCCAATCAAGCCCTCATAACATTGGAAACGGCGATCGCCAATTACCCTCGTCCCTTAGATTTGTGGCTGGTCAATTTTCGCCCTGTCTCGGATGAGTTGCGCAGAGCCATGCTCGATCGGCAAAACTGTGAGGGAGACACGAAGCGCCGCCGCACTGAAGGCTACAGCTTCCGGCGCTATAAGTGCTCGGCTCCTGAGAACCCTCCTGCGGGGGAGGCTCAAAGCCTTTTATGACCACAGTGGTCATGGACTGAGTCAGCTTCAACTGACTTCGTAAAGTTCTAGAGGCAAGTTGTCTGGATCTTTGAAAAAGGCAAACCGCTTGCCCGTTAATTCATCCAGCCTGACAGGTTCAACAGCAATCCCTTGGGCTTCGAGGTCGGCGATCGCCCCGTCCAAATCCTCAACTGCTAAGGCAAGGTGCCGCAGACCACAGGCTTCGGGGTATTGCAACCGATTGGGCGGGTTGGGAAAGGAAAAGAGTTCAACCTGCGTCTGCGCATCAATTTGCAGATCGAGCTTGTAGGATTGGCGCGCCTCTCGATAGGTTTCTCGAATCACAGAAAAGCCCAAAACATCTACATAAAATTGCTTTGAATGTTCGTAGTCAGAGCAGATAATTGCAATGTGGTGAATACCAGCAATCTTCATTCAGAAATATCCTTCTTTTACAGCATTGGTTTGACAGCATTAAATACAACAGCATTAAATACATCAGAGGGCTTAAGCGAGATCACAAAATACCTGGCCGTCACGTAACATTGGAGCGTTCTAAGCTTAGGATTGTATCCAACGTCGTACCTCATTCAGGAATTCATTGACAGCTGGCGTAACAGACTCCAATGATGGCGTCGCAAAGGCAAGATCTCTGAAATGTTTGGGTTTCAGAGATATCACATGAAGGCCTGAACAATCCTCTGGCAGAGCCATCTCGGGCACAATAGTAATTCCTATTCCTTGCCGAACCATTGCAAAAATTGTTCCTAAGTCGATGACTTCAAACTGAATTTGAGGCACGATGTTTGCTTTTCGAAACATCGATTTAATCAAGGGCTTACACCCAGCCTTCGACATAATAAATGGCTCGTCTGACAGCTCACGAATATGGATTTTGCTATGCTCTGCCAGGCGATGATCAGATGCAACCACCGCCAGGAATTCATCCTGAGCAATAGAAACTGTATCCAGGCCATCAATCGGTAGCGTAACAACACCAACATCTAATGTGCGTGCGTGAATCCACTCCCTGACCTCGTCATCTGTGCCTTCGAATAGCACTACCTCAATGCCAGGGTAACGCTGCCGAAATTGGCGGAGCAGTTTCGGCAAAAACCGGGCAGTCACACTGGGAAAGCTTCCTAACCGAACCTTGCCAGTTTGCAACCCTACCGCGGCTGATGTTTCCTGCCGGATCCGTTCTGCACTGGTCAACATATCTTTCCCATTGCTTAGGACGCGTTGCCCAATATCCGTCAGAGAAATACCATTGCGGTCTCGCTCTAACAAGGAGACTTGCAGTTCTTTTTCTAAAGCTGCAACGGCATGGCTAACGGCTGACTGCGTCATCCCCAACTGCTCGCTTGCAGCGGTAAAACTATTGGCATCGGCTACGGTTACAAATGCCTGCACCTGCGCCAGAGTCATATGAAATTTCTTCATCTTTTTTATGAATCAAATCAATTTGACTCATGATTTTATCGCACCTAATCTAGTATTGCTAGACCACAGCACCAGGAGACGTGAAGATGAAGCCTTGCATCGCAATCCTCGGAGACTATAAGCCTGGGTATGAGCCACACCTTGCGACCCAGGAGGCGATCGCCCACTCAGGCTTACAGCTGGGGAGCACGATCAAAGCCATCTGGCTTTCAACCGACGATATCAGCAACATGCTTTTTGAGACCTATGCAGGGATTTGGATCGCCCCTGGAAGCCCCTACAAAAATACGGAGAACATGCTTCAGGCCATCCGCTATGCGCGCGAAAACAATATCCCTTGCCTAGGAACCTGTGGTGGATTTCAACATATGGTGCTCGAATATGCACGCAACGTACTGGGTTTCAAAGAGTCTGACAGTCAGGAGAACGATCCCTACGCCTCACAACTTTTCATCTCGCAATTGGATTGCTCATTATTCGGGCGAGAAATGGAGCTAACATTCGTCGAGGGATCGCAAATCGCAACAATTTATGGTTCGCTCAAAACCGCCGAACGCTATTACTGCAATTTCGGCGTCAACCCAGAGTACGTGTCTGCGCTCAAGAGCCAATCACTAAACGTGACAGGTTCGGATGTCGAAGGTGAAGTACGAGTTATTGAGCTTCCTGGGCATCCATTTTTCATCGGAACGCTCTTTGTTCCTCAAGCCCGCTCGACGGCTGCAACGCCCCATCCGGTTGTTACAGCTTTCATAGAAACCATCATCAAAAGAGCAACCTGATGATTTGTAGTCGTGGTTGGGAGCACATTTGCATGCGTCCAACATCTGCATACGTCCAACCTCTCAGTACACGACAAAAACCAGAGAACCCTTGATTTTATGTGGTGCGGGCACCGCCCGCGCCACATAAAATCAAGGGTTCTAGCAGGGGTTTACTTTTTTGTCCTGTACTGAGGTCCAACCTATTGGACGGCCCTTGGATAGCTACTCCGCCAACTCTGTGTCAGGGGTTGCAGGATATTTCCACAGCTGAATTTGTCCGTCGATAAAGCCGAAGGGCTCTCGATAAATACGCTCAAAGCTCCAGCCATAGCGTTGCTCGATCGCCTCTTTCAACCGCGTTCCAGAGCTGCGGGCATCGTATACGTAAATGGCATTTGCGGCAGCAACCGTCCGTGGAAGATCGGGGAGATTTTCCTCGTCGGCAACCTGTAGCTCAGCTGTTGGTTGCAGTAGGTAACTGAGGGAGATCAAACGCAATGCGCTGTCGCTGAGAATGAGCGGTGCGTCAGTCGTGTTGATCAGTGCTGCGATCGCCGGGTCATAGAGATTGCTGTATTTGCTCCACCAAGTCTTCGATTGCAATAAAACGACGGAGGAAAGGCAACTTGCGGTCAGCACAAGCGCAGCGACAAACCGCCAGAGTCGAGGCCAGGGCGCTGAGACAACACCAATGCGGCGCGGACGAGCCAGCAGATAGGCGATCGCCAGTTGCACCCCAAGATAAGACGGCAAGATATAGCGCGGAATAGTCGAGCGAATACCACCTAAGAAAATATCCGCCAGAATCAAAAAGATAGCCGGGCAGATCATGAGCGTCAGCACAAACAGCCAGATTTTTCGCTCCGATGTTTGCACCATATCCCAAATGGCGTAGACCGCTAGAGCCACCAAAAGCAGCACACCATAGAAAACGGGATCAGCCAGGTTCAGTTGCAAGTCATAAAGCCGCAGGGTGCCAAAAGGCAGATCAAGAAAGACCCGAACCAAGTTCACCATCCATCGGCCAACAAGCTGCGGTAAGGAAAGATCTGTGTTGCCACGCCAAGGCGAAATGCGTTCGACGCGGGTGAAAATGATTACAACCCAAGGTAGAAACGCTAACAGACTCATGGCGATCGCAACGAGAAATGCGAGGAGCGATCGCGTCAACTTGAGCGGTTGCCGCAAGGATCCCTCTAACCCAAACAAATAAACCCCATGAGCTAGCAAAACAAAGCAGAAGAAGGGGTGAGCATACAGCCCCAGCACTGCACTGAGGGAATAAACTGCCCAGCGCAGGGGCGAAGACAGCCGAAAAGCATGTAGAAAGGCAAAACAGGCCACCAGCGTTAGCGTGATCAGCAGACTATACTGCCGGGCTTCTTGGGCATAAATGATGTGCAAAGGTGAGATGGCGACAAAACCCATGCCAAGCCAGGCGATAGCAGGACTCGGAAACAGCTCCCTGCACAGCAAGTAGGCAAACGGCAAACCCACGACGCTAATGAGAACCGCAAGGCTACGCATCCCACGTCGTGGGGAAAGGTTCGTCAGATTAATCCATTGACGCGACAACACGAAGTAGAGTGGCGAATTTTGCGGTTCCTCCACCGCAACCGACTGCAACGTATCGCTAACCGTCGTGCCAGGAGCCAGGGTTTGATACCGTTCCAACACTTCGTCACGGGTCAGCTTGGTGTCAGATGCTCCCGGCTGCCATTCCGTCGTGATCCCTTCTACCGTGTACCCCGAAACGGGCACCGCAGAATAAACTTCATCATTCCAAAACACCTTGGAATCAAGCTGATAAAACCGGAAGAAAATTCCCAGTAAGACGAGAACAATCCCCAAGATTTTTGCAGTGACTGGAACGTTGGAAAACCGCATGAATCAAGCGTAGAGGCAGAGCCGCGTTAACTCAGATCAGCCTATCATCCACGGGTTACATTGCTGCGATCGCACCCCCCAACATCCCATCGAAACCTCCTAGGAAATCCGCCATTAGAGAGGGGGCGACGCCACAAACGATTGCACACAAAGGGTCAAACTACAGATCAAGCAACAGTTGAGGTGATGAATCCCAATTTTTAATGCCTGAAAATCGGAGTGCCCTAGGGCGCGTCATCAATTAAACGCAAGAAGCTTGATGATTGAGCCTTGTCGCGCCCGACCCCACCAACCTAGCTAGGGGCTGTGACCTTTGTTTTGAAATATATGGACAATCTAAATTGATGACAGCCCCTAGAATTCCAGTGCCTCAAGACAACACATGTGATTTGCATCATAGGGAAAAGGGGGGATGGCATCACATCTTCTACCAAAGAATTACGTTACGTTAGCGATAGTAGATTTTCCCAAGCCTTTGACCTACCCTCGTTATCGTTGGAGGGATTGTGAAATGTTTAATGCAACTGAACTCCTGATTGCCGACTTTGTCTCGAAGCTGAAGGAAGGGTACCGCCATACCTATGGTGGCCAAAAATCAGACAACGAAGACATTATCGGTTGGGTTGGCGCAATGGCACTGGAGAACATTGCCAACAGCGACGCCCTTTATCACAATGTCGAGCACACTATTCTTGTCACACTAGTTGGGCAAGAAATTTTGCGGGGTCGACATATCCGTGAGGGTGGTGTGTCCTGTGACGACTGGTTACACTTCATTGTGTCGCTCGTCTGCCACGACATTGGCTATGTCAAAGGGGTATGTCGAGCCGATCACGACGGGCTTTATGCCACAGGGCAAGGAACCGATAAGATCTCGCTTGAGCCAGGGGCGTCGGATGCCAGCCTCACTCCTTATCATGTCGATCGCGCCAAACTCTTTGTTGATGAGCGCTTTGGTGGTAATCCCAGGATCAATGCGGAAGTCGTCAAGCAAAACATTGAGCTCACCCGCTTCCCGGTACCAAGCGACGAGGATCACCAAGACACCATCAAGTATCCCGGCCTAGTGCGAGCCGCCGATTTAATCGGGCAACTCAGCGATCCCCGCTATCTGAAGAAGATAGGGGCACTATACTACGAGTTTGAAGAAACGGGAGTAAACAGGCACCTAGGATATGAAAACCCTGGGGATCTGCGGAAAAACTATCCGACCTTTTACTGGAAGGGCGTCTATCCTTACGTCAAAGATGCGCTGCATTACCTGTCCCTCACCCAGCAAGGCCAACAGATTATCGCAAATCTTTACTCCAACGTCTTCGTCGTTGAACACGACGAGAAAGCTGCGGCGGTTCCCGTGGAAGCATAAGTACTGTGGGCTTGAGAACATAGATTCACAGTCTTCGAGTAGATAAGAATTCAATTGGGCAATAACCAGAGGGCAGACCAATGGTAAAGGCTTACGCGGACATAGATTTAGCTGGATTTATCGACCATTCCTTTCTTTCCCAGACAGCAACATCTGAGGATATCGCTCAACGCTGTGCTGAAGCCGATCACTATCACTTCGCCTCTGTTTGTATCTTCCCGGTTCATGTGCGGCAAGCGGTAGAGCTGCTACGGGGGAAATCGCCCCAAGTCTGCACCGTCATTGGATTCCCTACGGGAGCCACGACCTCAGCGGTCAAGCTCTACGAAGCTCAGGAAGCCACCGAGAATGGAGCGACCGAGCTAGATGTGGTGATAAACCTGGGGTGGCTCAAGATGGGCAAGACGGATTGGGCTCATCGCGAACTCGCAGAAATCCAAGAAGCCACCGGGAAAATGATGAAAGTGATCATCGAAACCGGATTGCTGACCGATACCGAGAAAAAGCTCGCCGCTGAGATCTGCATGGATGCAGGGGCAAGCTTCGTTAAAACCAGCACGGGGTGGTTTGGGGGCGCAACGGTTGCAGATGTGCGGTTGCTGCGGGATGTGACCAAAGACCGGATTGGGATCAAAGCCTCGGGAGGAATTCGCTCGGCCGACCAAGCGATGGAACTAATTTTGGCTGGGGCAACCCGCTTGGGAACATCGCAAGGGATCGCGCTCGTTCAACAAATGGAAAACCTTTCCTCTCAGCCCCTAGACGAATCCAAGAACTATTGATTCAAAGCGATCCAATTCAAGTCTGATAAGTCAAATCGGCTATATTCGCTGAGCGATCGCCCATTTTCAGAAGACGACTAGCGCGATCGCCCTAAAACAGACCCTATAATCATCCCATCCAGAGTATGACTATCAACAATCTGGTCACAAATCACCCTCTTTGAAACTATCGGAAGGACACCATCTCCGTGGGGGCAACGTACAAAGCAACCGGAATCAACCTCAAGAGCATGCCGATGGGAGAAAACGATCGGCTGCTCACGATTCTCACGCAGGAATTTGGCCTGATTCGGGCGATCGCGCCGGGTTCGCGGAAGCATGAATCGACCCTGCGCGGCCGGAGTGGGCTGTTTGTCGTCAATACTTTACTGCTCGTACCGGGTAAATCCCTCGACAAGATTATCCAAGCCGAAAGTAACGCCTCTTTTCCCAAGCTGAGCCAGGATCTGGGGAAACTGACTGCTGCACAATATCTCGCGGAGCTGTGCCTCTATCAAGCCCTGAGTGACCAACCCCAAATGGAACTGTTTGAAGCCTTGTGTGATGCACTGACACGGCTCGAAGCAGTGGAAGGAGAGAGGGCGATCGCCATTCTGGTCGAAGGGATTGTGCAAATGCTGTATCTCGCCGGAGTGATCCCCGAAGTCAAGCATTGCAGCGTAACCCGCAAACCCATTCCACCCAGTCCTTCGGATAGTCGCTGGCGAGTTGGCTTTCATCCTGCCGCTGGGGGCGTGGTCAGCCTAGCTGTCTTTAACAAAATGTGCGCTAGGGAACGGCAACAGGCCCCCCAAACGCTAGATTTTGGAGACATAGAATCCGAGGTTGCCTTCCCGGCGCGCCCCACTTTGGTTCACAATAAAGTAAGGCAGCCATCCAAGAGCACAGCGAATCATCCTGATGATGCATCGAACTCTGGCGATCGCCTTTCGCGCCATCCCGTAGAGCGGCCTTACTCCGCTGCCCAGTCCACGGGAAGCTACCGAGCTCATCGTCCGGTTGCAGGTACTCGGTTGACAGCAGCGGAGTGGAGCCTGTTGCAGCAAGTTGTGAGTCGGCAACATCGCGATTCCACCGAGGAGATCGACGCAGTTGCACCACAAACCTTACAAGGTGCACCAGAAGTCTGGCTGTCGCTAGAGCGAGCTCTCCGCTATTACGCCCAATACCATTTCGAACGAGCGATCCAATCCGCTCACCTGATAGACTCCTGTTTTGCCTCCCTGCCGTCTACAGTTTCGTAAGCTTCATGATGTATCGGTCTGATCAAGAACTTGACTCTCATCCCTCTGCAACGGCGACGGAGAAGGATTCTGAGCCAAGTCCGACAGACGCCATGCAAGCAGACGCGATTCAGCAAACAGACACTGAAGCACAGCCCGGGGTCACCAAGTCAGCCAACACCAATGGTTATGGAGTCAAATCTCACCCTCCCAATTGCGAGGAAAGCAATGGGAACAGTGACTTGCACCATGCTGAACAGCAGAGTCCGGTCAGCACTGTTCAAGAGCACGCCACGGCTATTATCCCAAACGGTCATCTGCCCGACTTGGAGGAGGATCCTACCTGTGAGAGCGATCGCTCCAATGATTCACTGCTAACTCTAGATACTTCTGAGCCCCCTCAAGAGGCAGGATTCTTGCCCGTCCTCAAGAATGGCAGCTTCCTGAGTCTCTGGAGTGGGCAAGTATTCTCTCAACTTGCCGACAAGGTATATCTGGTTTTGATGATCATGATCATTACCAGTCGGTTTCAGGAAGCGGGACAAACCGTGAGTGGCTGGGTATCGGCGGTGATGGTGGCCTTTACGATTCCCGCTGTGTTGTTCGGATCGGTAGCAGGGGTTTTTGTTGACTATTGGCAGAAGAAGCAGGTCTTGGTGCTCACCAATCTGCTGCGGGGTGGGCTTGTCCTATCCCTGCCATTGCTTCTGGGTTTACTGCACCAGGATTGGGCGATCGCCGCTATTCCAGTTGGGTTCGCGGCTTTGCTGGGTATCACGTTCCTCGTCTCTACCCTGACACAATTTTTTGCCCCAGCTGAGCAAGCCGTTATCCCGTTGATCGTTCCGAAGCAGCACTTACTGTCGGCCAACTCCCTCTACACAACAACGATGATGGCCTCGGTTATCATTGGCTTTGCTATCGGTGAACCACTCCTAGCCGTTGCCGATCGCGCGATCGCCCCCTTCACTGGCATCGCGGATCTTGGCAAGGAATTACTTGTCGGCAGCAGCTATGCGCTAGCGGGTCTCATTTTACTGCTGGTGCATACCCGAGAAACCAAACCCAGTGATAAAGCCAATCGCCAACCAACGGTGTGGCACGACATCCGTGATGGGCTTCGTTACCTGAAACAAAACCGGGATGTTCGGGCAGCTCTGATCCAGCTCATTATCTTGTTTTCGATCTTTGCGGCCTTAGCCGTGCTTGCCGTCCGGCTGGCCGAAATCATGCCCAGCATTCGCTCCTCTCAGTTTGGCTTTTTGCTGGCCGCAGGTGGCGTCGGGATGGGGTTGGGTGCCCTCAGCCTGGGTCAGTTGGGGCATCGGGTCTCCCGCGATCGCCTCAGCCTCTTTGGTTCCATTGGCTTTGGCGTTTCTCTCGCCGCCCTCTCCCTATTCACCCAGCAGTTGCTCCCAACGCTCCTGATTCTGGTGATCCTCGGAGCCAGCGCCGCCCTGGTCTGCGTTCCGCTCCAGACCACCATTCAAGAGCAAACCCCCGAAGATATGCGGGGCAAAGTCTTTGGATTACAAAATAACGCTGTGAACATTGCCCTGAGCTTGCCACTAGCCCTTGCTGGGGTGGCAGAAGCCGCTCTGGGACTACAGATGGTGCTGCTGACATTGGGCATTGTGGCGATCGCAAGCGGCCTTCTCACTGGGAACCTCGTCCGTCGCGATGGGTAACATCCCAAACTCGAAGGTCTAGGGGTGCAGAATCCAAGGATGATTTTTCTGAGAAGGGACGCACCGCGCCCCTTCTCAGAAAAATCATCCCCTCAATCAGCCATGCGGACGGTCTTAAGAAATGAAATAATGATTAACTTGTATCAGCAGAATCACTGTCGCATCCCACGTCGCGAATGCATATCGCTTGGCTCGGTAAGAAGTCGCCCTTTTGTGGCAACGTCACGTATGGTCGTGAAATCACAAATGCCTTACTCGAACGGGGCTATCGAGTCAGCTTTTTTCATTTCGACCAGGATAACCCCCATCAAAGCCAAGTTTCGGATTGCGAAGAAGTTTCGCTACCCTGCATTTTTCACTCGCAGATTTATACCATCCCTTCCCCTAAGTCGAGCAAGGTACTGACAGATGCCCTCAAGCGTTTGAAGCCCGATCTCGTCCATGCCTCTTTAACACTGTCGCCACTGGATTTCGTCCTGCCAGAAATTTGTGAGGAATTGAAGATTCCTCTTATCGCAACCTTTCACCCACCCTTTGATCACAAGCTCAGAAATTTTACGTCTGGCACACAACATCTCACCTACCAGGTGTACGCACCGTTCCTCGCGAATTACCACCGCGTCATTATTTTTTCTAATCTGCAAAGAGAGTTACTAACCCGGCTGGGTGTTCCTGAGGACAGGGTTGTCGTCATTCCCAATGGAGTCGATCCGCAAAAATATTCCCCTGGCACCGCCCTGATTAAACAGGAGCTGGCGGCGGAGTGGCTCTTTATCTATCAAGGGCGGATCGCACCTGAAAAAAATATTGAGGCGTTGCTTAAGGCATGGAAGCGAACCAAGATGGGCGATCGCGCGAAACTGGCGATCGTCGGTAACGGCCCCCTCCTTTCCACCCTTAGACCTGCCTACGGTGCTGACCAAGGCGTTCTCTGGATGGGCTTTGTGGCCGAAGAGCATCGCCGCATCGACCTGCTACGCAGCGCAGATATTTTTATCCTCCCCTCCCTGGTCGAGGGCTTATCGCTATCGCTCTTAGAAGCCATGGCTTGCGGAGTGGCTTGCTTGGCAACCGATGCAGGAGCCGATGGCGAGGTGCTCGACAATGGTGCAGGCATCGTCCTTGAAACCCATCGGGTTTCCTCCCAGCTCCAAACCCTCCTCCCCATCCTTTACGACCACCCCGAAATCTCGATGATGCTTGGCCTCAAAGCCCGACAGCGAGTTTTAGAACGCTATACCCTGAGCCACAACATTACACGCCTCGAACAACTTTATCGCCAGGTGTTAGACGAAGCTCATCCCTACATTCCGACCCTCTCACCCGTAGGTTCATCCGAGCCTCCAACGTTACCCCCCTCTTAGGACGTAGCAAGGCTTTGTTGCCCATAATTATCAAGACGCAAAAATTAAAGCCAAATGGGAAGGGGGAATTACGCTTACTCTCTCACAAGAATTCCAGAACAAATTCCACGACTTGAGACCAGAATGCTATGATTGGAAAGCGCCATTTTTGCTCGGCATGATGGATGCCCGATTTTCTCGTTTAGAGAGCCAGGGTTAGCCCCTTTGGATGCGGTTCTCCTACGTCGTTTTAACGGTCAAGGGAGGAGCAATCGCTCCGAGTTATCCATTGTCACGGGCAGGATGTTTGCTTGGTATTCTCCAAATATCACATCCTCTCAGTGGGGGAACGCGGAGCTGTGGCTGAAATCGAAAAAACCAAAGCGAAAGAAGTAAAAAAGACGCCTGACGCGAAGGCATCTGATGAAAAGTCGGGATTTAATATCGCCGAGTTTTTTAAAGGCTCTCGCGAAGAACTGGCAAAAGTTGTTTGGCCCAGTCGCCAGCAGCTTGTCAGCGAATCAGTCGCGGTCATCCTGATGGTCATTGCATCCGCAACGCTCATCTACTTAGTCGATAGTCTTTTCTCCTGGACATCTCAACGTCTTTTCTAGCTATGTTTGCTTCTGACGATGCTGAAAACCTGTACGAGGAACCGAATTTAGAGCCTGAATCTCCTTCTGAAGAGGAGCAAACCAGTGCTCGTCGGTTATCTGCCCGCTGGTATGCAGTGCAGGTCGCATCTGGCTGCGAGAATCGGGTCAAGATTAACCTGGAGCAGCGCATTCAGACGATGGATGTCGCTGATCGCATCATCCAAATCGAGATTCCTCAGACACCTGTGCTGAAGCCTCAAAAAGGCAACAAGCCCAAGGAGATTGCGGAAAAAGTGTTTCCCGGTTATGTGCTCATCCGTATGGTGATGGATGATGAAGCATGGCAGGTGGTAAAGAACACACCCAACGTCATTAATTTTGTCGGGGCTGAGCAAAAGCGTCGCTATGGCCGAGGGCGAGGGCATGTGAAACCTCTACCGCTTTCCCGGGCAGAGGTAGAGCGTATCTTCAAGCGGGCGCAAGAGCAGAAATCGGTTGTCAAGATTGATATGGCTACCGGAGACAAAATTATGGTGCTGTCGGGGCCATTCAAAGACTTCGAAGGTGAAGTCATTGAGGTTAGCCCAGAACGCAGTAAGTTGAAAGCTCTGCTTTCAATTTTTGGCCGGGACACGCCCGTTGAGTTGGAATTTAATCAAGTTCAAAAGCAGAGCTAGTTTTCGATGGCAAAGAAGAAGGTTGTAGCAATTATCAAGTTGGCGATCGATGCTGGGAAAGCAAACCCAGCACCGCCTATCGGTCCAGCTTTGGGTCAGCATGGTGTGAACATTATGGCGTTTTGCAAAGAGTACAACGCCAAGACATCCGATCAAGCAGGCATGGTCGTTCCGGTTGAGATCTCCGTTTACGAAGATCGAAGCTTTACATTTGTTCTCAAGACTCCACCGGCTTCGGTCTTGATTCGCAAAGCGGCAGGAGTTAACAAAGGGTCAGGGGAACCAAACAAACAAAAAGTTGGTTCTATTAGCGAAGCCCAACTGCGAGAGATCGCTGAGAAGAAAATGCCTGACTTGAATGCGAACGATGTTGAAGCCGCCATGCGCATCGTTGAGGGCACTGCCCGTAATATGGGCGTTACCATCAATCGTTAGTTTTCTGTCTGTGATTTGCCTGCGTTCAGGATCAAGCAATCCTTAGTTTTGAGCGTAGCCGTTATCTAAGTGTGTACACCGATTCTGGGGGAGAGGTTGATCTTCGTTTGTACCCCAAAGGAGCTAAATCATGTCAACGAAAGTGTCGCGTCGCTTGCAGGCGCTTCGTGAGAAGGTCGAAGACCGCGCTTACGAACCTCTGGATGCCCTGAACCTTCTGAAGGAAACTGCGACGGCAAAGTTTCCTGAGTCTGCTGAGGCTCATATCCGTTTGGGTATTGATCCGAAGTATACCGATCAACAGTTGCGTACAACGGTTGTGCTGCCTAAGGGAACAGGACAAGATAAGCGCGTCGCCGTTATCGCTCGGGGGGAAAAGGTAACCGAAGCCAGCAACAACGGTGCCGATCTAGCGGGTTCGGAAGAATTGATCGATGAAATCCAAAAAGGCATGATGGATTTCGACGTGCTGATTGCAACTCCAGATATGATGCCTCAGGTTGCCAAGCTCGGTCGCTTATTGGGTCCACGAGGCTTGATGCCTTCACCCAAGGGCGGAACGGTAACCTTTGATTTGGCTCAGGCGATCGACGAATTTAAGGCAGGTAAGCTAGAATTTCGTGCCGATCGCACAGGGATTGTCCATGTTATGTTTGGTAAGGCTACATTCACACCAGAAGATCTGCTGGTGAATCTGAAAGCATTGCAGGACACTATTGACCGCAATCGCCCCAGTGGTGCAAAGGGTCGATACTGGCGATCGCTCTTCGTTTCAGCCACCATGGGCCCAGCGATCGAAGTCGACATTCCGACTTTGCGCGACATGAAAATGGCCGATGTTGCTGCATAGCTGTTCTCCTCAGGCAACCTTGCATAGCGAATACTCGATTATTTAACTGGAGGTTTGACTCCGAGACTCTTTCTCAAGAATTGAATACAGCGGCCAGAGACAGCGGGTGCTTCATGCTTAATATCCCGCCGAGGTTGAGTACTGTTCTTAGGAATCGCATGGGACTGTATGCGATTCGCCGAGACATCCTCGTAAGCCTGGCAATTCTGTCAGGCTTTTTTGGTGTGTTGTATCAACCCAGTTTTCCATATACCCAACTTAAGGAGGTGAGATAACGATGGGTAGAACCCTGGAAAATAAAAAGGAAATCGTCGCAGGACTGAAGCAGGATCTCAGCGAAGCGCAAATGGCGATCGTGATTGACTACAAAGGTCTGACCGTTTCCGAAATCACAGATTTGCGCGGTCGCTTGCGGCCCGTGGGAGGCTACTGCCATGTCACCAAGAATACGCTGATGCGAATCGCGGTGGATGGCGATGACAATTGGCAACCGATGGTTGATTTCTGCAAAGATTCATCGGCGTTCTTGCTGCTCAAGGAAGATATTGGTAGCGCAATCAAGGCATACCAGGCATTCCAAAAGGACACCAAGAAAACCGAGATGAAAGGTGGTGTCATGGAAGGTCGGGCACTCACCGAAGAAGACATCAAAGCCATTGGTGATCTGCCGTCGAAGGAAGAGCTTATTGCTCAAGCAGCTGGTGCCATCAATGCTGTGGCAACCAAGCTAGCTGTAGGGATCAAGGAAGTTCCGTCTTCGCTGGCTCGTGCCCTGCAAGCCTATGCCGACAAAGACAAAGAAGGAGACGCCCCTCAAGAAGACGCGGCATAAACCGCGCGATCGCACAAACCTGGAACCTTTTTTAAGGCTTTCAGATGTTTGGGGCAAGCCACGACTGACGGACAAGTACGTTACGCAACCGATTGCTGAATTCAGCAAAACACATTCAACCCTTTAGCTACCAGGAGGACTTTAATGTCTGCTGTAACCGACGAAATTTTGGAAAAGTTGAAAACCCTGACTCTGCTAGAAGCCGCTGAACTGGTGAAGCAGATCGAGGAAGAGTTTGGTGTTACCGCAGCGGCTCCCGCTGGCGGCATGATGATGATGGCTCCCGGCGCAGGCGCAGCAGCTCCTGCCGAGGAAGTCGAAGAGCAAACTGAGTTTGATTTGGTTCTTGAAGAAGTCCCGGCTGACAAGAAGATCAAGATTCTGAAGATCGTTCGTGAGATCACCGGCCTAGGTCTGAAAGAAGCCAAAGAAGTGGTGGAATCCACGCCTAAAGCCATCATGGAAGGCGTCGCGAAGGAAGCCGCAGAAGATGCGAAGAAGCAAATCGAAGAAGTTGGCGGTAAGGCTACCGTTAAGTAAGTCATCATTTGCTTTACAACTCAACTTCAAAGCGCCCTTTTCGAATCAATGAGAAGGGCGCTTTTTGCTATGAATGTGCTACTTCGATACAACAAGAAGTGTGGGAATCAACTGATAGCAGAAATTTATAGAGTATCAAAACACACAGAGCCAGTTATTTGTAGAGGATCTGAGTACAGGCCATAAATGACAGAAATAATTGGATTTCTTTGATGATTCAAGACCAGTAATATTGTCAGAAATACCTTGATATCATTGGCGATCGCACCACCACTCACTTAATGCCTCCAATATAATTGACTCACATATCTTTGAACTTCATAGGGGTTAATATTCTTGCTTTCTTATTAGAAGACCAGTAGATTCATTGTGTGCTTCTACCTCTACTGAGTTAGCCAATGTTGGAAAGTTTGGCCTATATGCAACACAGTTGCCTCTACGAGCAAGACGATTTTCCTGAACTCTGCCTCAACCCACACAAGAGCGGGGTGGGCTTGTCACTAGCATTAATAGCTAGTCTTGCCAGTTATCAGCCAGCTACCGCAGCCTCTGCTTTGCAACCAGGTGACTCAGGAGAACGCGTTGCCAGCCTGAAGGAGCGCTTGCAACAAGCAAACTGTTTGCCTACAGTGGGTCCTTTGTCCAATGAGTACGACGAGATTACAAGTGCAGCAGTCAAAAGTCTGCAACGGCAACATGGGCTATTAGTGGATGGCGTTGTTGGAGAACAGACTGCCGCTGCTATCGAAGCTGGTTTGTATTGCCAAGCTTCTGAGGATAGCGCTGCGCTTCGATTGGGCGACCAAGGCGAAGCGGTACGAATTTTGCAAACTCGGCTGAACAACTGGGGGTTCCCGCTGTTCGGAGAGCATCTACAGCCAACGGGCACATTTAATGAGGCAACTGAAGCTGCGCTGAAGGAATTTGAAAGATTCTTTGGATTAAAAGAAGACGGTATTTTTGACCCTCTCGATTCTGAGATTCTTTGGATACCCAGAGGGGAGGCACTTACAGCGGGTTATCTCCAGCTTGGAACAAATATGGGGGCTGACGCTGTCCCCTATCTAAAGCTAGCGCTCCACTCGCAGGATCCAAGCATACGGGGAAGAGCAGCTTTTGCTTTAGGAGAGCTAGGCGCTGAGGCAAGTAGCGCCGCCCCACAGCTTGTCCCGCTTTTGACTGACGATGCTGTCGCCAATGGACCTGGGACTCGCGTTTCAGATTTTGCGACGGAAGCACTCGCAAATATCGGTTCTGCGGCAGAACCAAACGAAATTGTGCCAGCATTACTCGAACAATTAAGAGCTGGCGGCTTTGATGGTGACAGCGCTGCTTTAGCCTTGCTGAGGGTTGATCCATCCCTTTCTGTTCTCCTTGAAAATCTCAACGCTGAAAGCTTGAAGGCTCGTGAGAGCAGTGCATTTGCGTTGGGATTTGTAGATTCGCCCGATCAAAGCGTCCTCAATGCATTGCTTAGCGTTGTAGAGGATGCGAGTGAAGATCCAAATGTTCGCATGAGAGCAGCAAATTCCTTAACCATGCTAGGTGAGGACGTGCAGTGGTTCTATACCCAGAACGGATTTGAAGCGGTCTATGCAGAATGGGAAAGCTGCCCGCGTCGCCCATCCGAGGTCACAGCACCTTCAGACAGCCGAACCTTCTTCGATCCACTTGAAACAAAAGCAGAATACGAAGAAGGAGAACAAGGAGCTTGCACGACAAATCGGCGAGGTGGTTCTCCAATTGTCTACCTATGGAGAATGATGGGAGGGGGGTAGAAGACAAGAATCCATTTGTTCCTTCAAAACTCTTCTCGTAGGATTCTTACTTGTTCTAAGGCTCTTGATTTTAGTCATCAAATGCTTAAAGGGCATTCCTTCAGAGGGCAAGATTTGTCAAGTGCAAACTTCAGCAATGCTGATATCCGGGGTGCGATTTTTTTCGATTCTACTTTGCTTGATGCTAACTTCACGGGTATCAAAACTGGATTACAACCTGGACGACAGTTCTGCTTGAAAATGGGCTTAATCCTACTAGCCGCGCTGTTGAGTTACGTTGCGGCTTATGCTGGAACATTTATGGGGCTTGGTTTTGGAGCGTCTGAGATTGAAGAATCACTGGTTGGGCGTATCGTTGCCAGCCTGTTTGGCCTGGGCTTATCGGCCTTCTTCGTCCTGATAGTCATTCGGCGCGGGATTGGCGCTGCATTGCCATCCTTTGCAATACCAGCCTTTGCAATAACTGTAGTCATTACTCTGACAATTTTTGCTGCGTTTCCAGGCGTTCACGGTACTGTAGCCCTGATGATTTTCTTTGCTGTCAGTAGTGCGATCGAAGTCGCCGTGATGGTAGCAGGGGCGATCGCTGTGGCGATCGCCCGCCTCCTTGCCGATAAAAAAGTTTGGCTCGCAATGATAGTCCTCGCACCTCTGGCAGCTATTCCTGCGATCGCAGAAGCTACCTTAACGGTTGAATTTGAAAACGTTTGGCGAATTTGGTTAGCCGTAGGCAGTGCCATACCAACTGTTTTAATTCTGATTGGACTGAGTCTTTACATTGGCACTCAAGCAGTTGCAGGCAATCCCAAATACGCCCTGGTCTATAAATTTGCCCTTGCCGTCAGCAGCTTTGGTGGGACGAGTTTTCGCAACGCAAACCTGACCAATGCAGACTTTACGCAAGCGAGCCTCAAACAGGCCGACTTTCGAGGGGCAAACTTAACACGGACGCGGTGGGCGGATGTCAAGCATCTGACGCACGCGCGAACGGATGATACTTACCTGGAGCATGCAAAAATTCGTCAGTTGGTGGTGACAGGAAGCGGCCAAGATCAAACCTTCGACCATCTCGACCTGCGGGGACTGAACCTGCAAGGCGCGAATTTAGCAGATACCAACCTAATTGGAGCGAAGTTGAGCGAGGCCAATCTACGCGGTGCAAATCTCGATCGCGCAAAACTGGTGCAAACTCAGCTCTATGGTTCGGATTTGAGCGGAGCAAGCCTAACGGGGGCGTATATTCAAGATTGGAGCATTTCGACGGATACCAACTTTGATGGGGTGCAGTGCGATTATGTGTACATGCAGTTGCCCACGAAAACGGATCCTGACCCCTGTCGGAAGCCAGACGATCGTAGCGAAATCTTTCAACCCGGCGATTTTACCGACTTCATTGCTCCGATTATCAAAACCCTGAACCTGTACCAAACCCAGAATGTTGACCTGCGAATGGTGGCACAGCAATTCAAAACGCTGGATTTATTCCACCATGAGGGGATTGATCCGGCGGCGGCGGCGATCGCCCTCAAACAGATTGCCGAAACCTATCCCGAAGCGGACTTAGAAGTGGTGGCGCTCGAAGGTCGCGGCGAGGATAAAGTTCGTGTGCAAGCAAAAGTCAAGGGTTCCGTTGATCGATCTGCCCTCAGCGCAGACTACTTCGCGGCTTACAAAGAAATGTCGGCCATGCCCTACGCCGAATTGCAATCGTTGCTGGCTGGGATCGCTGAAAAAGATGAGCGGATTCGTAGCCTGGAAAAGATGGTGACGACGGCGATCGAAAGCAACAAGTTTTACGTGGAAACCTACTACAGCTTGGGGGATACCGTGTCAGAAAAAAGCTCAATTAATATCAACTCAGGCGGCGGCAACGTCAGCGGTGTCGTCGGTGGCAACATTGAGAACGTTAGCGGAGCCGTCAATTTAGGTGCGATCAGCGGCGACGTTACCAACACGATCGGGCAACTGCCAGAGGCTATGGATGCCAATGAACCGAGTTTGAAAGCGTTGTTGACAAAGCTGCAAGCGGCGATCGAGGCAACCCCAGAACTGGATCCAGAAGATAAGGCAGAAGCACTGGAGCAAGTGAAAACTCTAGCCGAAGCAGGGCAGGATCCAGAGGATGGTCGTTTGAAGAAATCTGCTAAAACCGCGATTAAGGTGCTCAAGGGAACCGCTGCCAGTTTGCCCGATGTGACGACGTTTGTGCAGGAATGTACCAAGCTATTGCCTGCGATTGGAGCCTTGCTTGTTTTGCTGTGAGGGATCGTCCAGAGAAGGGATTCAATTCACAATCTGGTTTTGGGTGGCATAGATGGGTGGCGTGGAAGTGGGATAAGATAACCCTTTGCCCTTCCTTGTCTGAACAATCATTATGGCAGACCCTTTGCACACTCCAGCATTGAACGCGGGCGATCGCCCCTTACTCCAGCCCTTTGTTACGAACCTGGATCAGCCAATCTTTGGCTTGCACAATTTGCCCGAGGTGGTGAAAGGGGCGCTGTTTTCCCGCTATAGCCGCAGCGAAAAGGGATTGCGGCAGATTTTGCTCGACGAGTTTATTAAAGCGCCAGAATCTGGCTTTTCTGAGATTGTCGGAGAAGCGTCGGCATCGACGGAGCAATTGATTGCCATTCAGAAAGCCGAAGCCTTTTATGATCGCGTCCTTGTTGGCTATGGCGACGATTCTGTGGCAGAGCTGGGGGGTGCCCATCTGGCCTGTGAGGGGATTAGCAACATTGCAGCTAAGGCAATCGAAGATGCTCGTATTGGCCTATCGCCCCTAGAGAAATCAACGCGCTACGTGTTTTTCAACCGCAAAGTAGATGGGCGCTATCTCTACTGCCGGGAGCCTGCAATCATGGCATCGCGCCATGCAGCACTGTATGAGACGACGCTCGATCGTCTGTTCGACACCTATTCTAACCTGGTTGATCCCGTGCTGGAGTGGGTGCGATCGCAAACCCCCCGGGACGACGACAGCTCTGAGCGTGCCTACAACAGCGCCACCAAAGCCAAAGCCCTCGACCTGCTGCGGGGGCTGCTGCCGATGGCAACCCTCACCAATGTGGGGTTGTTTGGGAACGGGCGAGCGTTCGAGTATCTGTTGGTTAAGCTCGCCGCATCTCCCCACGGAGAAGTGCAATCCATTGGCTCTGCCATGCAGCATGAACTCGATCAGTTAATTCCCTCCTTTGTCAAACGGGCAAAATCGGAACGGGGCGCACAATATGCCGCCTACCTCGCCAACAATCAACACAACACAGGGGCGATCGCCCATCAGCACCTCGGCCTTATGGAGCCAGCCCCAACTGAAGATGTGGAACTGGTTCATTTCGACCCCGATGCCGAAAGCAAAGTGGTTGCCGCCATCTTCTACACTCAGAGTGATTTACCCTTGGAACAGGTCCAAGCCTACAGCGCCACCCTCAGTTCGGCAGAGCTCCAAGCCATCATCGATACCTATGCAGGCGATCGCGCATCTCGGTTCCACCGCCCAGGTCGTGCCTTTGAGGAAGCCTATTACACCTTCGATATCCTGGCCGATATCGGAGCCTACCGGGATCTGCATCGCCATCGGGTACTCACCCAAGAACGCCAGCGCTTCACCGTGTACCACGGCTATGTTGTACCACCGGAACTAGACGCCTCAGATTTTGCCACGCCCTTCTGCAATGCGCTGGATGCCGCAGCGGAGGCAACCCAGCGCATTGAGCAAGACTTGCCGGATGCTGCTCAGTACCTCGTGCCCTTTGCCTACCGGGTACGGTGGCGCATGACCCTCAACTTACGGGAGATCTATCATTTGGCTGAGCTGCGCAGCGGGCGACAGGGGCATCCAACCTACCGGGCGATCGCCCAGGCGATGTATCGTCAGGTGCAGCGGGTACATCCCTCCCTGGCAGCAAATATGCATTTTGTGGATCTGCAGGACTATTCCCTAGAGCGCCTTGCCGCAGAACAACGGCTGGATAAAAAGCTGAGCGATCGACAACCAACCCCGTAAGCTACTAACCTCATTTCTTTTTTCCACGGGTATATATTTCGTTATCCAGAAACCATGAGGTTTTTTCCGTTCGGTCGAGCTTTCCGATATGATGCGATAGAACAAGAACCTTGGAAGAGAGCAGGTTACGGGGATCCTCTCTGATAGTTGGGCCGAGGACTTAGATCCATTATGAAGAATGCCATGCTAGATATCGGTGTTGGGCTACCTGATTTAAATCTCAACGCTCTGAATCAGACCTACCGAGAGACCAGCGCCCAGGAACTCGTTCAGTGGGGTGTTGAAACCTTTGGTCAGGGCATGGTGCTCAGTACCAGCTTCGGGATTCAGTCAGCAGTCATGCTGCATCTGGTGACCCAGATTGTCCCTAATATTCCAGTGATCTGGATCGACACGGGCTATCTGCCGGCCGAAACCTATCGGTTTGCCGACCAACTGACCTCACGGTTGCGGCTCAATTTGAAGGTTTATCAATCTAGCCTCAGCCCAGCGCGCATGGAAGCGCTCTATGGGAAACTTTGGGAGCAGAATGATATAGCTGCGCTGAACCGCTACGACTACATTCGCAAAGTGGAGCCGATGCAGCGGGCACTGCGCGAGTTGGAGGCAACGGCATGGCTAGCAGGGCTGCGATCGGGGCAAACCGATCATCGCAAGGGATTAAACCGCATCGAGCAACAAAACGGTCTGTATAAACTCCTGCCCATTCTGTCTTGGACATCGAAGGGCATTTATGACTATCTCATGGCCCATAATTTGCCCTATCACCCACTGTTTGACCAAGGGTATGTCACGGTCGGTGACTGGCACTCAAGCCGCCCGTTGACCGCTGACGATAGCCATGAGCGAAATACCCGCTTCCAGGGAATGAAGCAGGAATGTGGTCTGCACTTACCCCAAACCCCAGGAGAAGCCGAGAGTCTCAATTCCAGCTCTCTATAGAGTTCGGGATCGACAACTTCATTCCCCTGTTTTGCGGGTTCTCCAAAGATCTATAGGGCGCTACACGCTCTATATCCGAAGCTATTGAAGCGCCGTCAGATCCAAGACTGAAAATGATTCAAAGAACGATCGCAAACGTTGTTTGATCTGCTCTACGCCCCCTGCGCAATCGGACTCAATATTGAGGGGTAAGACGGGATCATGGAGGGAGAGGCGGAGGAGAAACCACCCGTCTTCCTGGGGAGCAGTGCAAGATACCCGCACCCCTTCATAATTTTTGGGAACGACCGTCCAGTCGGGCTGCTTCGCCGCAAACGCCTGAAGCGCTTCGATGACGGTGCTGCCATAGGCTTTGAAATCTGGTGTTTTGATGGTGAGGCGAAACTCCTCACTCTCAACAGGTTCTTTGAGGGATGCGATGAGGTCGGTGAGCGATCGCCCTATTTGGCGCGATCGCGCCAATTCCACCAGCAACTTGCTCACTAAATAGGCCCCATCATCCAGGAAATAGTTCTCTTTCATCGCTCCATGGCCGGAGGTCTCGATTGCCAGCCAAGATTCCTGCCCCTCATTATTCAAGCGGATAGCTTCGTTAATCACATTCTTGTAGCCGCGTCGGAAGCGATGATGCACGCCCTCTAGTTCGCCTTCAATGAACGCAGTCAACCCCTCCGACGTGATGGAGTCGGTGACAACCGTCGAACCAGGATGCTCCCGCAGAACGATCGCCGAAATAAGGGCAATCAATCGGTTGCGGTTCAGTTCTCGACCTGCTGCATCGACCGCCGCACCTCGGTCTACATCGGTGTCGAAAATGATGCCAAAATCCGCTTGCTGCGCAACCACGGCATCGCAGATGGAAGCCATTGCCGCCTTATTTTCTGGGTTAGGGATGTGATTGGGAAACGTCCCATCCGGATCAAGGAACTGGCTGCCAGTGATGTCAGCGCCCAATGGAACCAGCACTTTGTGGGCATAGAAACCACCCGCTCCATTACCAGCATCCACAACAATCTTGAGGCCGCTGAGTGGCTGCTCAAGGTTATCGGGATGGTTCACCGCCTGCCGAATCGTCTGTGCCAGATGCGCCGCGTAGTCCGAGATGAGATCGCGAGATTGAATGACTCCAGAAGAAGCCGCCTCAGGTAAATTGTCGCTTTCCGCCAAGGTCAGCAGTTCAGTAATATCGGGCTTACCTAACCCACCTTGAGCCGTGAAAAACTTGAGACCATTACGGTTAAAGGGCAGATGGCTGGCCGTGAGCATGATGGCACCGTCGCACTGCCATTCCGGTAAGACCGTACTCATGAACATGGCGGGGGTCGATGCCATTGCGCAGTCATAAACCTGGCAGCCCATGTTTGACAGGCCATCCATGACGGCTTGCATCAGGTCAGGCCCCGACAATCGACTATCGCGGCCAATGGCGAAGCTCAATTCGGTGGTAGATTTGCCGAGTTTCGCAGCCAACCAGCTCGCAAAGGATTTACCCAGGGTGTAGGCGATCGCCCCGGTCAAATTTACCGCCTCCCCCGGAACGCCCTCCAGCGCCACCCCACGAATATCCGATCCATTCTGAAGTGCTTTCCAGTCAAACCCTTGCATAGACTCTCTCCCTTTTCCTTGCACCTGAATTCTGGCAGTCGTCTGATGACTATCTGGCAATTGTCTGGCGACCGTCTGACGCCCCAATGGCGATTGGCAACGATCTGGTAACCGCGTGACGAGCGATCGTCAGCATCGATCGCTCATCTGTGAGCCAGGAAACATCCTAACTTCACCTTGGTATGGACCAAAAATAATCGCAATGGACTCAGGCTATCCCAGCAACTTATCGTTCTGGCTGAAGCTTTAGCCTTTCTCCAATTTTTTGCTATGTTCCACCCAACAATTCGCGACTCTAGGATCGGACTTCTCCTAAAAAGCCCCAGCCATGTCCTTTCTTGACGGCGGCGCGATCGCCGTGGAACGGAGAGGCGTCCTCAAACTGTGGCTCAACCAGAAACTCCCCTAGCGGGTTAATGTAGCCCCAACTCTTTTCCTGCTTGACAGCAGCCAGCCCAGAGGAAAAGGGAAACGCATCTTCAAACTGCAGCGGAATAACCAGGAAGCCCGAGGTATTGATAAAGCCGTAGCGATCGTCATTTCGCACCAGCGCCAGCCCTTCGGTAAAGCTAAAGGTGTCATCAAATTCAGGGGAAATCACGACCTTGCCTGTGGTGTTGATATAGCCATACTTCCCATCAATGCGCACCCGCGCCATCCCTTGGCTGAAATTATGGGCAACATCAAACTCTGCGGGAATGACAATTTCGCCCCCCTTGTTAATGAAACCGGATTTATCGTTAAGGGTGACGCGGGCCAATCCCTCCTGGAAGCCGTCTGCACTATCAAACTGGGGTGGAATTACCACCTTCCCCTGGCGATTGATGAAGCCATATTTGTGGTCAATTTCAACGGCGGCTAGATCTTCACTGAAATACCGTGCCGCGCTTTCGTATTGGGGCGAGATCACAAACCGACCTCGCTTATTGACATACCCCTACTGGTGATCGACCTCAACCCGCGCTAGCCCATTGGCAAAGTTTTCGGCTCCGTCAAATTGCGGAGGGATAACATACTTACCTTCGGCATCGATATAGCCCCAGCGATGATCAACCATCATCCGCGCCAAGCCTTCTACAAACTGGTAAGTGCCTTCTCGATAGAGACTGAGGGGGTCGATTTCAATCAGGGGTGGAATGACAAATTTGCCATTGTTATCGATGTACCCCAACCGATCCTCAAAGGTGACCGCTGCCAATCCCTCAGAGAAATCACGCACAAAGGCAAAGTGGGGATCGATCACCATTTTGTAAGCCGGGGGCAACGGTTCCCCTAGAAATTCCGCCATCTCTTCGGCCGAGAGGCTGCGCGATCGCTTCACTGGCAGTGCTGCCAAGGCTTCTGTTGCATTGGACAACCGTTGACTCACATCCGGATGCACCATCCGGTCAAGAATATCCATCAGCTCGGCACTCACCGTTGCCTGGTCGTGCCATTCGACGGCTTTGGTGGCTGGATGGCGAGGCAATTGATTGGGCAAATAACCCGTCAACGCCTGAATTCCCAACATCCCCACTGCATAAACATCGCTAGCAGGACTTGGGGCACCACTCAGTTGCTCCTTTGGCATATAGCCCGGTGTGCCGACAGGCTTGGTAAATTGCAAGGCTCCGTCCGCCCCAACGCTTAGGTGGCGAATGGATTTAAAGCCACCAAAGTCCAGCAGCATGAGCTTCTTGTCTTGCCAACGACGTAGCAGATTTTCGGGTTTAATGTCTTGATGTGCCAAATCCCTTTCGTGAAGAGGGATGAGGAGTTCCAAGATTTCCCGCAGCTGCGTCACGACATTTTTTTCATCCCAGCGATCGCCCAGCGTAAACGCTTGCCGCAGGTCATGGCCATCAACCCACTCCTGCACCAAGTAGAAATCGCCCCCTTGCTCCAGATGTTCGTAGATTTTGGGGACAATCTCCTGCTTACCCAGCTCGTAGATGGCCTCGACGTGGGCTTCAAAAACTTGCCGTGCCTTATCCAGAATGGTCGGCAGTTTCAGCATCGGCTGAAGCCGCTTGACAACACATTTTGGATTCCCTCGACGATAGGTATCTTCTGCTAAGTACGTCTTGCTAGAACCACCGCGACCCAGCTCCCGAACTGTCTCGTAACGCCCACCGATTAGCATTGATGCCCTCTTTCCTGCTGTTTTACCATCAACGGTCGAGTCTCAAACAACCTTGCGATTCCGCCGATGTCACCCAATTTTTTCTACCCGCTTAAGAGCCCGGCGCACCTGCTAGCCCCTACATTTACATCAATGCTTACGACACAAAGAAAACCTAGTAGGAGCTCAGCCTATCGCCGTTTCGCTCACGCCCTGCATTACCCAGAATTCCCACCCTGATGCATGAAATCTCCGATGACGTGAGGTTTTCTATATGCTTTATAAGTGCTTTATGCAACTGCTTGGACAAACAGCATCGCCCCAATGGTAGGCATATTATGCCATCACCGTTCGGCGATCGCCGTTGTGCAAGATGCCACCCCAAACTCTCCTCTAGCCACACATCTAGCCCAGCCAGACGCTGGATCCAAAAGGAAATGGGCAATCGCCCTACACTTCAGTTAGCACCTTCCCCTCCGACACCGAGCAAGCCGCCACCAACCCTTCAACTCCATCAACAGTATGAATCGGAACACCTAAGACCCGAGCCACATCCAGCACAGTCGTATCATCCAAGAACCGCGCTTCGTCATGTTTCAACATCACCGAGGGCAGCAAGATACCATCGCCTAAGCTTCGTCCTGCTAGTTTCTGCATCAAATCTGTTCCCGTCAGCACTCCCGTTACGGTAATGGCTTGGCCCCAGTAATCGCTGTTCAGAGCGGCCATTTCTACGGTTAGATTGTCGACTTGGTTCAAGCGCTGAACAATGGGCTGAAAGGCTCTTTCCACCGCATTTCCCACCACCCAGGTCAAGCGGCGCGGCGTATCCAACTGCGAGGGCAAGGCTGTCGCTGCCCATTGAAATTCCTTGAGGAACTGCCGAATCGACCCTACACCATTACCAATTTGGGGATAGGACTCATAATGCGACTCCGATGGTAATTCGGCGCCCGCAACCAAAAACCACTCATCGGCTAGCCACACGACCGTCGAACCGAGCGATCGCCGGAATTCCGTTTGGAGCGCCTGCACCTGCACGATCACCTCTGCAGCCTTCTCCGGGGTAACGGGGATGAGTTCATCCTCAACGGGACGAAACCGGGTCAGCCCAACGGGGACAACCGCAATTGATGCCACCGCTGGCACATCGCCTCGGTGGAACTGCGCCAGATCTCGTACGGTTTGCACCAAGTGGTCACCATCATTAATGCCTGGACACACCACAACCTGAGCATGAATTTGCAGCCGATGCTCTTGAAACCAACCAATTTGCTCCAAAATTTTTCCGGCACGAGGATTTTTGAGGAGCCGACTGCGCACCTCAGGTTCGGTAGCATGAACCGAAACATACAGGGGCGACAAACGCATCTGGGCAATCCGTTCCCACTCGGGTGGCGTTAGGTTGGTCAACGTTAGATAGCTCCCGTAGAGAAAGCTAAGGCGATAGTCGTCATCTTTCAAGTACAGGCTGTCACGTTTCCCGGGGGGCTGTTGGTCGATGAAGCAGAAAGGGCAACGGTTGTTGCACTGCATTAGCCCATCGAAGAGCGCCGATTCAAACTCTAACCCCAAGTCTTCGTCGTAGTCTTTTTCCAACTCAACCTGATGTAACGCCCCCCGACTATCCAACACCTCCAGTTCGAGATACTCATCGGCACAGAGGAATCGATAGTCGATCAGGTCGCGCGGCGCTTGCCCGTTGATACGAGATAGGCGATCGCCCACCTCAAACCCCAACTCCTCGGCAATGGAGTCGGGAACAACACGGGTAACAAGAGCCGGACGGATAGACGTTTCACGCATAGCTGAATGGCAAGCCCACAGCCAAACCACAATTCAGATCAATAACTCTAGTGTATCGTTGGCGTCGAACAAATTCGGTGTGGATACGGTGAAACTTACAGCTGCTAACGGGCACTAATCCAGTTCATCGCGATACCCAGCAAAATCACCAAGCCAAACCCGAGGCGATACCAAACAAATACCCAAGTGTTGCGGGTTTTGAGGTAGCGTAGCAAACCTGCGATCGCCAGATAGGAAAACAGGGCTGATGACAGGATCGCCGTGATCAGCGGCAAGGCTCCGATATCCCCAAAGCCATTCTCCAAAAGGGACTGCAATTCCACCAATCCAGCAATGGTGATCGCAGGAATGCCTAATAAAAAGGAGAAACGCGCTGCCGTTGCCCGTTCCAAGCCCATAAACAATCCAGCAGTCAGGGTTGAGCCGGAGCGGGAAACACCAGGGATCAAGGCTAGGGTTTGTGCCAAACCCATGAGAAGGCCATCCGGTGTATCCAGGTCATCGAACTGGCGCTTACGACGCCCAATCGTTTCGGCTAGCCCCAACAACAAGGCCATCACGATTGAAACAATGGCGATGGTCGACATCCAACGCATTGGAGAGTTGTCATAGTCGGGGATAAAAATCTTGATGGCGAGGCCAAAAATCACAATGGGAATGGTGCCCAAGGCAATGCCCATGGCTAGGCGAAAATCTTGAGCCTGATAGTCTTTCCGAGCGATCGCAGCGATCGCCCCTCGGGTAATCTGCGTCAGGTCATCCCAGAAGTACCACAACACGGCAGCAATGCTTCCCAGCTGGATCACAGCGGTGTAGGTCACGCCAGGGTCGCCCCACCCCAATGCCACCGGAACCACCTTGAGGTGCGCCGTACTGCTGATGGGCAAAAACTCCGTCATGCCTTGCACAAAGCCCAGAACGATGGCTCGCCAGAGGCTACTCAAAAGCCCCACCGGAGCATCAGCCGTTGTTGGTGCTGTGGCCACTAAGGAGAGGGGTTGATCCAACCAAGCACCAATTGTTGGTGCGATCGTACTTGTCATTTCTTGCGTCCAGCCATACCCATTGCCGTGTAGAAATAGCATCATTCCAAAAATCTGGAGGTTATTGACTTGCTCAACGACCGGGTAGTCAGACATCCTGAGATAGCAGACACGCTTAGCCTGCTATGGTGTCTAGGCATTACCCCATAGTCTCAACCGAGTCTAGCCCATGTATCTCCAGCCGCCAGCGAGGATACGACTATTTTTGATGTGCTTCGCCAAAGGTTTACGTGCGACTTAACCTTCCTTAAAAATTGTTGGCAATGAAAATTGTTGGCGATCGCCCTACTCCCATTAATCTGCCACGCCAAGCGCTGGTGACCCAGTGCAAAGGGCCATGTTATGCGTTAGGTAAACTCAATCATGATTTGAAAGCCCAGCAATGCGGGAATCTCCAACTTAGGGCTTACGCAGTTTGATGATTTTTGGGATGCTCTGCGTCCCAAAAATCATCAAACTGCTTTGGTTTTTCATGTCCAATGCGTAAGTCCTAAAACTATTAACCGCTCTAATGCTGAATACATGAGTCGATACAAAATATGTTGAGTTCTCAGAATTGAGTCAGATTTGGTGCCCTATTATCGGTTTCTGAACAAGCGATCGCCGCCTCAAAAAGGATGGGGAGACTTTATAAATCACTGTCCCCCCCAACAATCATGAACAAAACTTCCGATTGTCTTCCGTTTAGGCAGTATCCCCCGGAGGGGTATCTCTGCTAGCCTGAAATTATTAAATAAAGTAAACTAAATAAGATGATTAGTCTTCCTTTAGTATTTACTCTCGGGTCTTACGCACACTTTGCGTCATCCTGAGCAATTTCGTTGATGCGCTGGTGTTGTAGCCTCATCATGGTCACAGCGTCAACGCAATGCGAGAGTCCTGACCCTTTAGCCTTGTTCAGAGAAAGCCTTGTTGACTTTGCCTGCCTCGCCTACCTCTCCCTCAGCACCGCGACCGCCTTCCTCGGCGACTAGGAACGGTGTCTGTTCTGACTCTACTACTACTCTTCCTTCGCCTGCGATCGCCAATGAATCACCGGGTGTAGGGCGACGAGCAATTTTTTGGGTCTCTGCGTTTCTCGTGTCGGTACCTGTATTTTTCCAAGCTCCACTGGTGCGCTCATTACCCATGCTTAGCCTGTTGCTGACGGGGGTGTTATTTTTGTTTGTTCGCGCACTTTATCAGCAAGAAGATACGCGCAGTCTGGGCGATCTGATGGCTGGGTTTGCCTTCACCTGGCTTGCGGGTTCCATCTACTGGGGCTGGTTCCGCTGGCAGCCGTTCTTGCATCTTCCGATCGAAGCTCTGGCATTGCCGCTCGCCCTCTGGGGCATCTCACGGGTCAAAACCCCAATCGCTCATTGGTTTTACTTAGGTTCGTTGCTAGGAACGGCGCTAACCGATCTGTATTTCTACCTGGTTCACCTAATCCCTCACTGGCGGCAGCTCATGTTTGCCCACCCCGAAGAAGCACCTGCTATCTTAGATGCAGCCCTAGTGCAGATGCAGACTCCCTGGGGACTTGGTTGTGCCATCCTAGTCGTTGGCCTGCTGATAGCTCTCGGTAGCCTGCCCTTGCGCTCGGGGCGCTTGCATCATTGGGCTTTTAGCGGTGCGGTTCTTAGTACAGTCCTGGTTGACGGATTGTTCTTTGCAGCCGCTCTCCTGGCTTGAGCCTGAATCCTCTCCTCCGCTTCGATGTGCCGTCTGCAAAGCCAAAACCACCGGAAATTGCAGATAGCGTACAAAAGTTTTCCCATTTTCTATGAATTTCCGCTGGCATTCGACTAGGGAAGTTATGATTTGGGTATCCTGAACGTACGCGGCAGTTAGGTTATTCACCTTACAATGCGCATGTAATGCATTTACTGCTAATCATCAGGGTGATTACCTAACCTTGCCCGGTCAAGTTTCGCTCTCAGAGTGAATCATTTTTTCCGGTTGACTAATAAAAACAGTATGGATGATAGTTGAGGGGGCTTAACCCTCCATTTAACTTTCATGGGCTCTACTGTTTGCTACCCAAAGGATGCATTTGTTGTATAGCTGTAACTAGCGATTTCATGGTTCGCAGTGGTTTCACAACCTGTTCCTCACTTAATCCTAAGAACTGAGTCGGGAAATCGTTATCTCTCCTCGACCAACGGTCCAGCAATTGTTGCTCGTCAAGGAGAGATAACGATTTCCCGACTCAGTTCTTAGGATTAAGTGAGGAACAGGTTGTGAAACCACTGCGAACCATGAAATCG